>NZ_JAOEDV010000033.1:0-46023 GCF_029837545.1 Stenotrophomonas sp. GD04024
GCGTCAGGCACTTTCGAGCATTGCCGCATCATTTAGCAACCGTTGAATGCGCTGGCGAGTCTCCTCTGGAATACCTTGCACAGACGAGTCAGGTCCGGGCCTGTTTGGCTGCTGCTGGGTGCCCGCGATGACCCGCACGACCATGCCCAAATTTCCTGGTGTCACGATGTCGATGGCTGCGCGATCACCCAGGTCCGGATGTGGGCGGGTCAGCATCCGGTACAGGTCCCACGGATCCGCATGCGGGCACTGGTTCATGAGCACCTGTGCCAGCTTGTGCTTGAGGGGTACCAGCTGCCAGTCGGGCACGCGTTGCCCGCGGTTGCCCAAGCTGATGGACAGCAGCTTGCCCGCCTTCAGCTCGCGGTTGATCTGGTCCTTGGACTTCCCGGCCAACTTGCCGAACAGCGGGACCGGCAGACTGCTCGGCGATTCGTAGATGACCAGCATTTCCTCGCGCTCGCGCTGGATGACAGACACCTCCGGCTCTGGCGCATGCGTCGGGGGCGGTGGTACCTGCGACAGTCGCTGGAATGTGATTCCCCCGTCGTTTGGCGTCACGACGATGGGTTCGGCCACCACAGGCGGAACGGATGCCGCAGAAGCAGCAGCGACGATGGTGTTGGGCTTGTCCTCCTCTGCCATGGCCGGCACGCCCTCGATATGGATCGTGAGGTGCGCGCTGGCCGCTTCCACTTGGCCCTGTTCGAGCAGATCGAGACGATCCGCCCAGTCCTGCATCATCCGGCGGCGCGGCTCAACATACTTGGCGTGGTTGTAGGCCGAACTCACCTTGTTCGGGTCCGAGTGCGAAAGCTGCGCGTCCACCCAAATCTTGGGATAGCCGATCTCGTTGAGCGCCGTCGAGATGGTTCCGCGGATGCCGTGACCGGTCAGTTGATCCTCGTAGCCCATTCGTTTCAAGGCCGCGTTGAGGGTGTTCTCGCTGATGCGCTTCTTGAGTTCGCTGCGGTGCGTGAGCAGATGGACCTGGGCCGGCCTCATCACACCCAACAGGTAGCGCACGATCTCGATGGCCTGCACGGACAACGGCACGATGTAGGGCGGAACGTCCTGCGGGCGCTTGCCGGCCTTGCGCATCTCGTCTTGGAGTTGCTTGACGATCTGCGGCGGGATGATCCACAGGCCACGGTCGAGATCGAACTGGTCCGGGGTCGCCAGCCGCAGCTCGCCGGTACGCACGCCGGTCAGGAACAGCAGCCGGATGCCGAGTTGGGTCTGCCAACCACGAGGGTTGTAGAGCCTGAGCTTGTGCAGGAACTCGGGAAGCTCCGGAAGATGCAGGTAGGGGTTGTGGTTCACCGGGGGCTTGGGCTCGGCCACCACGTCCAGGTCGGAGGCCGGATTGGCTTCCAGCCCCTCCACGATGACGAGGGCATAGCGGAACAACTGCCCCAGCCAGGTGCGGACCTTCTCGGCAGTGGTGAACGCCTTGCGCTCCTCGATCCTCGCCAGGACGCCCAGGAGTTGGGGCCGGCGAATGTCGTAGATCGACATCTGCTTGAGGCTAGGCAGCACGTCCTTGTTGAAGATCCGCAGGATTTGCGACAGCGTGCTGTTCCTGCCCTCCTTGATTTCCTTGCGGCGATGCTCGACCCACGCATCGAAGACGGCCTTGAAGGTGTAGTCGGCCGCAAGCTTGACCGCGTGTCGCTTCTGTTTCCGATCGGTATGGGGGTTGACGCCCTTTGCCAGAAGCGCCCGGGCTTCGTCGCGCAAGGTGCGCGCTTCGCGCAAACCGATCTCGGGGTAGTTCCCCAGGGAGATGCGCTTTTGCTTGCCGAGCCAGTAATAGCGCAAATGCCACGACTTGCCGCCGGTGCGGGCGACCACCAGGCCGAGGCCATCGGTGTCGGGGATGCTGTAGGTTTTCTCGGCGGCCTTGGCTTGCCGCACGGTCAGATCAGAGAGTGTCATCATCAAGCTCCTAAGTCTTGGACTTAGGCCCGATGCTGCTTGTCATCCCGATCCAACCCCAGCAACAACCCGGAACCGGCACGACCCGCATTCTTTGGCCTTGTTTTTGGCCTCAAAAATGGTGGCTGTCAGTGGACTTTCGTGGCTTTCGCTGGAATGAAAAAAGGAGCCGAAGCTCCTCTTTTCAATGACTTACAGACGTCAGTGGAAGTCTGTAGATCATAAATTGGAGCGGGAAACGAGACTCGAACTCGCGACCTCAACCTTGGCAAGGTTGCGCTCTACCAACTGAGCTATTCCCGCAGATTCTTCGACCTGCGTCGAAGGAGCGCTATTGTGTCCAAATTCCTTCACGTCGTCAACAGTCTTCACACGATGCGGTCACGGGCGTCCGCGCTGGGGTACGCTGCCCCGCCCAGTTGCCTTCGGCCATGTTCCTTCGCGGCAAGCCCCTGTTGATCGCCCTGCTGCTGCACCTGCTGGTGGCGCTGCTGTACTGGGCGCTGATTCCGCTGGGGATGAACACCTATCGCGACCATTTCGGATTCACCTCCCATCGCGACATCGGCCTGGGCATCGCCCAGTTCCACCTGTTCTGGATGTTCCTTGCCGCCCAGCCATTGATCGCAGCCCTGCGGCCACTGTTCGCGAAGCTGCTGGTACTGGCGATCCCGCTGGCGTTCGTGACCTGGACGCTGATGCACAACCACCCGCTGCGCCTGTTGTACTTCACCATCGGGCCCGGCCTGCTGGCGCTGGGCGCCATCGCGGTGAGCCTACGTTATTCGTCGCTCGGAACCTCACGCCCCACCACGGACATCGCCGATGCCTAGACGCTACGTCCGCCTGTTCTGGCTGCTGGTCTCGCTCACCTGGCTGGCGCTGATCGCCGCGCTGGTCAATGCCGGCTTCACCCCTGACTACTGGCTGCTGCATCGCCTCGAAGGCATCGAGCCGCGCTACCCCACCAGCAGCGTCATCGTGTTCGCGCTGCTCGGAACGGTGGAGCTGGTGGTGACCACACTCATCGTGCGGCCCTGGAAGCTGAAGCGGCTGTGGCTGCGCCTGCTGATCGCCTTCGCCCTGCTGCTGGCGTGGTCGGTGCCGTGGATGCTGTCGGCCATGCACCAGCCGCCCGTGCACGGCATGCATCTGCTGTGGTTGCTGCTGCTGGACGTGGGGCTGCTGCTGGCACTGTGCGGGGTGTCGCTGGTCAGCGTCCTCGGACGCCTTTCCACCAGGAAGAAGGCCCGGATTGCGGTTCCGTAAGGCAATGGCTTCGAGTGCTTTGACGTTTCATCTTTCGGACCTTTTGCATGGATAGCGGCAGGCCAATCCAGGAAGGTTGAAGATCCTCCAGCAATGACCGCCTGAATCGTGCCCTTGCCCCTCGTATTCCGCGCCTCCCCAGCCTTCTGGATGTTCGCGTTCCTCATCTGGCTGCTGCTGGTTTCCGCACTCATCCATGCCGGCTTCCAGCCGGATCATTGGCAGCAGCCTGACACCGTGTACGGAGTCGTGCCGTATCCCACAGGATCCGTCATTTCCTTCGCATTGATCATCCTGGCTGAGATCGTTGCAATGGGCCTGATCGTGCAGCCATGGAGGTTCGGACGCCTGTGGCTGCGAATGCAGCTTGGCATATTTCAATGGCTGGCCTGGACGGCCTACTGGAGCGCGATCTCCATGCATCAATCACCCGTACGCGGCGTACATCTGCTCTGGTTGATTGCCGCCAGCGCCATCCTACTGCTTGCGCTGTTCGTGATCGTGCCGGCCTCGCTGTGGCCGCGCCTACGCCGCTGGCTCGGGAGCTGAGGCCGACGCCTACTTCCGGAACTCCACCCGCACATGCTGGCCGAAGCGCGCCTTGGCCGCGCCGTCGAACTCCAACACGCACTCCACCACCTTGGCCACGCCGCGCCCGGCGTCTTCGGGAAGGCGCGCCTGCGCGAACACCGGGCTGATCCGCACCACGCGTGCGGACGGCAGCGTACTCGTGTTCTCGGCACCATCACTGTCCGGCACCACGGTGGCCTTCATGCCCACCTGCACGGCATCGGCATAGGCGGCGCTCAGCTCTGCACGCACCTGCAGCGGGCGCGCCGGCAGCAGCGAGATCGCTGGCTTGCCCGCCTGCACGAAGGCGCCGAGGCCCGGCACCTGGCCGACCACGGTGCCGGCTTCGGGCGCGCTCAACGACATCTGCTGCAGTTTCAGTCTGGCGTGTTCCAGCTTGTGCTGGGCCATGTCGACCTGCGCGCCGGCCACGTCGACGTCGGCACGCACGCCGGCCAGCTGCTGCCTGGCCGCGTCGGCCTGCTGATTGGACGACACGCCTTCGCTGGCGCCGGTAGACAGGCGGGCAGCATTGCGCTCCAGTTCGCGCAGCTGTGCCTGGCCGCCCTTCAGCCGGTCATTGGCCAGCGCGAGATCGGCGGTGGCCATCGCCACCTCCTGCTGCAGCAGCGCACCGTCCAGCGACAGCAGCAACTGCCCCTTCTTCACCGTGGCGCCCTCCTTCACCGGCGCGGCGGTGATCGATCCATCCACCGGCGGCGCCAATGCGATCAGCCCGCCCTCGACATCGATGATGCCGCGCGCCACCGCGACCTTGCCGGCGGTGGCAGTGCTTGCTTTACCTGCAGGTGCCTGGGCGGGCGCGTCTTTGGAACAGGCGCCAAGCAGCAATGCCGCGGACAGGGCCAGGCTGAGGGGGAGCAGGTGCGACGTCTTGGTCATGGGGCGGACTCTACAGTTTCGTTCTGGCGGCGGTCATCACGGACCATGCCGTCTTCCATGGCGATCACCCGATCGGCATGCCGGATCAGGCGCGGATCGTGGCTCACGCACAGCACGGTGGCGCCATGCGCACGTGCGTAGCGATGCAGAATGTCGATCACGCGCTGGCCGTTCTCGGCGTCCAGCGCGCTGGTGGGTTCATCGGCGAAGATCAGCGTCGGTGATTTGGCGAAGGCGCGGGCGACGGCCACGCGCTGCTTCTCGCCGCCGGACAACTGCGCCGGGCGCATATGGCTGCGATGGATCAAGCCGACTTCTTCCAGCGCCCTGCGCGCCAGCGGCTCGCTTTCGCGATTGCTCATGCCACGGTAGCCCAGCGGCAGCTGCACCTGCTCAAGCGCGGTCAGCGCCGGGAA
Source organism: Stenotrophomonas sp. GD04024 (assembly GCF_029837545.1). NCBI lineage: Bacteria > Pseudomonadati > Pseudomonadota > Gammaproteobacteria > Lysobacterales > Lysobacteraceae > Stenotrophomonas > Stenotrophomonas sp. GD04024. The sequence continues at coordinate 5,097 of NZ_JAOEDV010000033.1, forward strand.
CAGGTTGAAGCCCTGGAACACAAAGCCGACATGGTGCAGGCGGAAACGCTCGACCTCGCTGCGGGTCATGTGACCCACATCCTGGCCCAGCGCATGCACGCGGCCACCATCGGGTGAAGACAGGCCGGACAGCAGCGACAACAGCGTGCTCTTGCCGCAGCCGGACGGGCCCGACACCAGGGTCAGCTCGCCGGGGTAGATGTCCAGCGACAGGCCGCGCAGCACCGGTACCTGCACATCGCCGGACATGAAGCCCTTTTCCAGTGCGTCGGCCTGCAGGGTCGGGGCGACGGCGGGTGTGGAAGTCATCGGCCGGTCCTCAACGCAGCAGCAACGATGGATCGGAGCGGACCACGCTGCGGACCGCCATGATGCTGGACAGCATGGCCATCACCGCAACCAGCGCCACGCAGCCGATGATGACCATCGGCGTCAGCTGCACCGGCACGCGCTGGGTCTGCGCGATCAACAGCACGACGGTGCTGAACGCCGCCGCCAGCAACATGCCAACCCCACCGATCAGCAGCGCCTGCTCGAACACGACCCGCGCCAGCGCGTAGCGGCCGGCTCCAAGCGCATTGAGCGTGGCGTATTCGCGCACCGAGCCGGCCACCACCGAAGCAAACGACTGGTTGGTGATCACCGCGCCGACGAAGCAGACGATGACCGCCATGAACAACACCGCGATGCCGGCGCCGGTATCGAACAGCCAGTACTGCTGCGATCGGCTGGCAAACTCGGGCGCCGTCCAGAACTCGACCGGCGTGGCCTGGCCCATCGACGCGGCCAGACGATCGCGCACGCGGTCGGCCAGCTCCGGCGAACGCAGGCCCGCCACGAAATAGGTACTGCCTTCATGCGGGTCGGTACCGGCAATGGCACGCGCGGTATCCAGCGACGCCAGCACGTTGACGCCGCCAGGGCCGCGCAGCCCCGGCTGTGCGGCAACCACGCGCACCGCCTTGCCGTTGATCCAGGCACGGTTGTCCTGCAGGTCCACGCCCAGCGTATCCAGATCGGCACTGTCGACGATCACCGCGCCCGGCTCGCGCAGCTGCGCGCGCAGGTCGGCCGGCAGGATGCGCGCGAACATCATCGCGTCATCCTGGGTGGAGATACCGGACAGGTAGACCGACACGTTACCGGTACCCTGCGCGCTGGAGCGCCATTCGCCATCGACCCATTCGTAGGGTTCGACGCGGGTGACATCCGGGTCCATGCGCAGGTGGCTTTCCACGTCCGCGCTGATTGCATGGCCGTAGTTGACGCTCTGGGTGCCGGGGAAACCGGCCCAGATGTCGGCCGAGGATGCCTTCACATAGATCGCGGCGGTACCGAAGATGCCCAGCACCAGCGCCGCCTGCACGATCAGCAGCACGCCGGCGAAGCACATCGCCAGCACCACCGGCAGGAACCGGCGCCACTCATAGGCCAGGGTTTTCCGCGCCAGCGCGATCATTGCGGTTCGCCCTCGCCCTCGACGGGCAGCGGCGCGCCGCCAAGTGCGCGATACAGGGAGGCGAATGCCAGCACGCGCGCGCCCTGCGCACCGATCAGATCGGCCTGCGAAGACAACGCAGCGCGCTGGTTGTCGAGGCCATCGAATTCGCTGGACAGGCCCAACTGCACCTGCCGCGCCTGGCGCTTGACCTGCTGGCCGGCGGCATCATTGGCCGCACGCAGCGACTGGATGCTGCTGTCCTGGCGTGCCAGGCTGCCCAGTGCGCCCTCCACTTCGCTCACCCCTTCCAGCACCGCCTTGCGGTAGCCGAGCAGCGCGGCATCCAGCTGTTTCTCATCGGCATGGAACCGCGCGCGGCGCTGGCCCCAATCCCACAGCGGAATATCGATGTACGGGCCGATGGAGGGACTGGAATCGGAATTGGAGCGGGCGTTCTGGGTGAGGTTGTAGGCGTACAGGATCGAACCGCCGAGGCTGACCCGCGGATACATCGCGGCACGCGCGGAACCCTTGCTTGCCGCAGCCTGCATCACTTCCGATTCGGCCAGCAGGATCTGCGGACGGTGACGCAGCAGGTCGGCCGGCACCTGCTGCAGCGAGAATGCGCCCAGCTTCGGCGGCGTGCGATACGCACGCCAGGCCGGGTCCGGGCCATCGCGGCCCAGCAGCAGGGCCAATGCACGGGCGGCATTGTCCGCATTCTCGCTGGCCTGCGCCGTGGCCGCGCGGGTGGCTGCCTGGCGAGCCCGCAGCCGATCAAGTTCGCCTGGCTCATCCAGGCGCAGGCGCTGGCGAACCAGCGCCAACTGCTCGCCGCGATCATCCACCGCCTGCTGCCGGGCCAGCAGGTCCTGCTGGGCCTGCGCCACGGTCAGATCCAGGTAGCTGCGCACCACGTCGGCGATCACCGCAACCTGCGCAGCACTGCGCAGCGCCTCGGCATTGCCTGCCGAAGCCTGCGCGCTCAACTGCGCACTCTCGGCGGCACCGAACAGGCCCAGGTCCCAGATCGCTTCAATGCCCGCATGGAAGTAGGTATCGACGGCGGCGGCGTCCTGCACCTGCTTGGCGCTGGCCGAGATCTCCGGCAGGAAGCGCGAGTCCGACGTGCCGGCGACGATCCGCACCGCCTGCAGGCGCAGCGTGGCCTGCTGCAGGTCGAGGTTGCCGGCAATGGCCTGGTTCACCAGGCCATCCAGCGCCGGGTCGGCCAGCACCTTCCACCATTGCCTGGCGTCCACCGCCACGCCCTGCCCCTGTGGCAGCTGGGCCCAGGCGCTGGGCGTGCGGTCGGGCAGGTCCGGCACCGGCACCGACATGCAACCCGCCAGGGCCAGGCTGGCCAGCAGTGCGCCGGGGCGCAGCACCGCCTGCAGGGAAAATCCGCGCCCGGTCCTGGGCACTGCCACTGGAGTGATACGCCTGACCACCAGCCCGCCAACGTGTAGAAGGAGCATGAAGGCTACCGTGCGATTGTGGAGCGAACATGGAGAATTGGTCCGAAAAACGTCACAGCACGCGTGCGGTTCAGGCAACGCTGATGCTGGCCTTTCGCCAGCCTTTCAGCACGCGCGACGCGCAGAACGCTGGTGCAGATTCCAAGCCATTGAACCCTGCTGCCACCCACCCTCGAGCCTTGCACCCGCGATCGTCCCCACGACCGCATGCCCCGCCATTCCGATTGCGACACTGATGTCGGGATCATCCCGCAGGCGCACTGATACCACGCCCTCCATGAAGATGCCGTGGCGCGGCTGTGGCGACTGCAGCTGCCAGCATCGCGACAAACGAAAAAACGCCCCCTTGCGGGAGCGTTTTTCCTGAATCTGGAGCGGGAAACGAGACTCGAACTCGCGACCTCAACCTTGGCAAGGTTGCGCTCTACCAACTGAGCTATTCCCGCAGATTTCGTTCGACCTGCGTCGAAGGAGCGCTATTGTGTCGATATTGCTGCACGGCGTCAACAGGAATTTTCACGTGGCGTAAGCGGCCTGGCTTGGGCGCCCCGGCCTGCTCCCTTCACGTGCGAAGACCGCGACGGTGGAAGTAGATCTGCTCGGCGAGGCGCCGCGTGGCTGCCGTATGCAGCAGTACGTTGAGGGGCCAATCGGCCTGCAGATGATCCATCGCCCAGCCCAGCAGGCGCTTGCCATGGAACGCCGGCGCCACCTGCCGCGCCACATGCTCCGGCTGTGGGCCGGTGCCGCGCAGATGCCGGCCAATGGCATCGCCCACGGCCCAGCCATGCCGCCACGAGGAGTGGATACCGCCGGCCGAGAGCGGCGAGACGATGCCCGCGGCGTCGCCGGTCAGGATCACGCCAGGGCCGGTGATCGGGCCGTCCGGCCGGCCGCACGGCACCAACCCGGCGCGGGTGGCCGAAGGCCGCGCGGCGGGCGGAATGCCGACCACATCGCGCACGTGCCCAAGGAAGCCATCGATATCCGGCGGCCGCACCTGTGCCGGGTCATGGCGCAGTGCCAGGCCCACCTGCAGGCCCGTCGGATTCTGTGCGACCCAGCCGATATAGCCCGGTGCGAAGCGCTTGCTGACGAAGCAATGCAATGCATCGCCCTGTGGCAATTGCAGGCCAGCGAACTCGCGTTCGACGCCGTAAAGGTTGTCACGCACCCGACCGAGGCCGGTGCGCTGGGCCACGCGCGAACGCGCGCCATCGGCACCGACCAGATAGGCGCAGCGCCCCACTCCTTCCACATCCCAACCTTCGCCACTGCGGCGGGCACCGGTGAAGGACTGTTGCAGGTGCAGGTCCACGCCGTTCGCACGCAGTTCGCTGGCCAGCCAGCGCATCAGGTTCGGCGTATCGGTGGTGAGGAAGTAGTAGCCGGGTGCAGTCAGCAGCACGTTGCGCAGGTTGGGCGCGTACAGGCGCACATCCGCGACGCGTTGCAGCAGGTGCTCCGGCATACGCCCCAGCCACGTCTGTTCCATCGCTTCCTTCACCACGATGCCGGTGGTGTGCAGGCGCTCGCCGGGATCGGCCTTGCGTTCCAGCACGCACACGCGCAGGCCGTACTGGGCAGCAGCCAGCGCACAGGCGGCACCGGCGAAACTGGCGCCGACGATGACCACGTCCTGGTCGTAAGCGGAGGGAATGTGGGGCATTGCTGCAAGGCCTGCTGGAAATCAGGGATGCAGCTTCAAGCCAGCGCATGGCGGGGCGATGGGGTGACGGTGAAGTGGGGATGAAGCGGTGCTTTGCACGTGCTGCGCCATGAGGAGCACCACTCCCTTCAGGGAGCGGTGCTTGCTGAACGTCCTGGCGCTGTCAGGCAACCACGATGCGAAGCGGGTCGGCCAACGCCAGGATCTCCGCACGCTCACCACTGGGCGGATAGATCCATTCGGTGTTGATGCGGGTCTTCAGCGCCTTGGCCTCCGCACCGAAAAGCACCACCTGGCGGTCCCAGCCCTCGGTGTAGACGGCGCCCCACGGCCCCAGGTCCAGGCAGGTCACGTACTTGGGCTGCGCGTAGGGAATCATCGCCTCCCCGATCAGGTCGGCGGCCGCATTGTGGCCGGCCGAGCGTCCCAGGTTCATCGCGTGCTGGCAGGACATCATCGCTACGTTGCCATCGTCGTCCGTGGCGGCGTGCGCGCAGTCGCCAGTGGCGAATACCGCGTCGACACCCGTCGCCTTGAGGGTGCGATCGACGTGCAGGCGACCCACGGCGTCGTGCTGGCCGGGGATCTGTGCGGCCAAGGTGCTGGCACGTGCACCGGCCGTCCAGATGACGGTCGCGGCGTCGATGCGTTCACCGTTCTCGAGGGTCACGCCTTCGGCATCCACGTGGGCCACGCCCGAACCCAGCCGCCACGACACGCCCAGCTCGGTCAGGGCCTGGGTGATGACCGGCCGTGGGCCTTCGCCGAGGTCCGGACCCAAGGCCTCGGCACGCTCGACCATGATGACGTTCACTGCGGCATCGGCACCGAGCACGTCGCGCAGGCGGTCCGGCATCTCGGCTGCGGTTTCGATACCGGTGAAGCCGGCACCCGCGATCACCACCGTGTTGCGTCCTGCGTTTTCGGGGCGATCGGCAAGATGCTCCAGGTGCACCTGCAATCGCGCCGCGTCGGCGATCTGATCGACATTGAAGGCGTGCTGCTGCAGGCCCGGAATCGGCGGGCAGTTCAGGCGGCTGCCGGCGGCCAGCACCAGGCGATCGTAGTGCAGCGTCTGCGATGCGGCATCCGCACCATGGCCCACCACCTGCACCTGCTGGTTGGCAACATCGATGTGCTCGACGCGGCCGGCAAGGTAGTGCACGCCGACGGCATCGAAGATCGGCTGCAGCGGGGCCTTCATGCGCTCCGGCCCCTTTTCGTACAGGCGTGGGCGCACATGCAGCTCAGGGGACGGCGCTACCAGCACGATCTGCACATCATGGCGCGCGGCCTGATCGAGAAGACGGGCGGCGGCCAGCGCGCTCCACATGCCGGCAAAGCCGGCGCCGATGACAACAATGCGTTTGGACACGGAGGTAAGTCCTTCTGGGAAATGAGATTCAGGCACCCATGCGCGTGGATGGCAGGGGCGTGAGTGATGTGGTGCGCCGGCACGCCACATAACGCGGATCATATGAGTCCGCGTTATGTGACGCAAGCAGTCGATGGCGGACCGTTCAGGCCAGCACGCCCCTGCCGTGCGCGTTCCCCCAGCCACAACGCCAATGAAATCAATGCCCTGCATGGGGCACTACTCGCTTGCGGCCAGTAACTCAGGCCCCTATAGTCCGCGTTACATTTTTCTGGACCGGTCCCATGGCCCACATCGGAACGGGCGTCGAGTACGCCCTGCACTGCCTGCTCTGGCTGGTCCCGCCGCTGGAACAGCGGCCCAGCAGCCGCGACCTGGCCGAACTGCAGGGCGTGCCGGCAGCCTTCATGGCGAAGATCTTTCCGAAGCTGGAGAAAGCCGGCATCGTCGAGTCCACCGGCGGCATCCGCGGCGGCTACCAGTTGGCGCGTGCGCCCGAGGACATCAGCGTGCTGGATGTGGTCGACGCCGTTGAGGGACAGAAGGCGCTGTTCGACTGCCAGGAGATCCGCGGGCGCTGCGCGCTGTTCGATGGCAACCCACCGCGCTGGGCCAACCGCGGCGTGTGCGGCATCCACGCGGTGATGATCAATGCGCAGAAGGCCATGCGCGAAGAACTGGCGCGTTCCAGCCTGGCGTCGATTGCCGAGGGCGTGCAGGGCAAGGGACGCCCGGCGAGCTTTGCAGGCGATGTGCAGGACTGGTTTGCCGACCGCCAGATTGCACGCGAAGAAGCGCGCATCACCGGCATGCGCGCACGCACGTCGGCACAGGACGATGATTGATCGCAGTGGCGCGCACGCAAACGAAAAACGCCCCCTTGCGGGAGCGTTCTTCTTGAATCTGGAGCGGGAAACGAGACTCGAACTCGCGACCTCAACCTTGGCAAGGTTGCGCTCTACCAACTGAGCTATTCCCGCTTGGGAGGCGAAATTCTACCTGTTCCAGGAATGGCGTCAAGCGGTTTTTTTGGCGTATGCGAGGCACCTGGCAGTGCGTATCCACGCCTGGCATGGATGCAGCATTTCCAGTAGATCCACGCCATGCGTGGATGTCGCGCCCGATCAACCGTTGCCCAGCTTCTTCTGGCGCGAACGTTCGCGTGCGGCGCGTTCGTCTTCGCGCAGGCTTGGCCAGGCGGCGTGCAGGTACTGCAGGCCCGACCACAGCGTCAGCACCGCCGCAATCGCCAGGGTCCAGTCGCCGATGTGGAACACCGGCCAGCCCATCCAGATGTCTTCCACTGGCACGTTCGGTGCCACCGAATAGAGCAGGCACAGCAGCGCGACCATCTGCGCGGTGGTCTTGACCTTGCCGATCATCGCCACGCGCACCTTGGCACGCTGGCCCAGCTCCGCCATCCACTCGCGCAGCGCCGACACCGCGATCTCACGGCCGACGATCACCGCCGCCCAGAACGCCATCCACGGCGTCGGGTGGCCCTGCACGATCAGGAACAGCGCCACCGCCACCATCAGCTTGTCCGCGACCGGGTCGAGGAAGGCGCCGAACGCCGATTCCAGCTGGTAACGGCGGGCAATCCAGCCATCGAGCCAGTCGGTGATCGCGGCCAGGCCGAAGATCGCCGCCGAAGCGAAGTTGGTCCAGGTGTAGGGCAGGTAGAACACCAGCACCAGCACCGGGATCATCACGATCCGCAACAACGTCAGCCAGGTGGGGAGGGTCAACTTCATGGCGTGCGTGCTTCTCTCTCTACTCGGCCGCATCGGGCGTGGCCAACCCGTGCAGGTTAGCGTAGATACGCGCCGCGAGGGCGTCATTGATGCCTTCCACCTTGGCGATTTCCGCTTCGCCGGCGGCTTTCAGGCCCACAAGGCCACCGAAATGCTTGAGCAGGCTGGCACGGCGACGCGGCCCGATGCCGGGGATGTCCTCCAGCTTGCTGGTCATCCGCGCCTTCTGCCGGCGACCGCGATGGCCGGTGATGGCGAAGCGGTGCGCCTCGTCGCGCACCTGCTGGATGAACTGCAGCGCCGGATTGGCCGCACCCGGCCGCAGTTCGCGCCCATCTGGCATCACCAGCGCTTCGTGGCCGGCGCGGCGTTCCACGCCCTTGGCCACACCTACCAGCAGCACCCCTTCCACGCCGAGGTCGGCCAGCGCGGCCTGGGCCTGCGCCAACTGGCCGGCGCCACCGTCGATCAGCAGTACGTCCGGCAGCACGCCCTGCTCTTCCACGGCACGGCGGAAGCGGCGGTCGATGGCCTGGCGCATGGCGGCGTAGTCATCGCCCGGCTCGATACCGCTGATGTTGAAGCGGCGGTACTGCGCGCGCACCGGGCCAGCAGCATCGAACACCACGCAGGAGGCCACGGTGGCTTCGCCGAGGGTATGACTGATGTCGAAGCACTCCACCCGCTTGACCGGCTCGGCCAGGCCCAGCATGTCGCGCAGCGCGTCGCTGCGCGCGTGCTGCGCGTTGCGGCTGTTGAGTTCGGTGGCCAGGGTCAGCTGCGCGTTGCGGCTGGCCAGTTCCACGTAGCCGGCACGCTCGCCACGCACGTTCCACTTCAGCTGCACCTTGCGTTCGGCCGAGGCCGACAGCGCGGCGACCAGCAGGTCGGCATCGGGAATTTCGCGATCCAGCAGGATCTCGCGCGGCGGCTCGAATTCGATGTAGTACTGCGAGACGAACGCGGCCAGCACTTCCTCGGGGCTTTCCTCGCCATTGGTACGCGGGAAGAACGGACGGGTGCCCAGGTTGCGCCCATCACGGAACGCCAGCAGCAGCACACAGGCCTGCGAGCCCTGCATGGCCACCGCCAGCACGTCCAGGTCGGCGGCGCGGCCGTCCACGTACTGACGGGTCTGCATGCTGCGTAGTGAGGAAATCAGGTCGCGCAGGCGTGCGGCCTGTTCGAATTCCAACGCCTCGCTGGCCGCCTGCATCTGCTCGCCCAGCTCGCGGGTCAACTCATCGCTCTTGCCTTCCAGGAACAGCGCGGCACGACGCACCGACTCGGCATATTCTGCTGGCGCCACCAGTTCGACACAGGGCGCGCTGCAACGGCCGATCTGGTACTGCAGGCACGGTCGCGAACGATTGCGGAACACGCTGTCTTCGCAGCTGCGCAGCTTGAACAGCTTGTGCATCAGGTTGAGCGTCTCGCGTACCGCAGTGACACCCGGGTACGGCCCGAAATAGCGGCCGGGAATGGCACGCGGGCCGCGATGCAGCGCGATGCGCGGCCAGTCCTCGCGGGTCAGCAGCACATGCGGGTAGGTCTTGTCGTCGCGCAAGGAAACGTTGTAGCGCGGCGACAACGACTTGATCAGCTGGTTTTCCAGCAGGAGCGCCTCGGCTTCCGAGCGCGTGACAGTGACGTCCATGCGCGCGATCTGCGAGATCATCGACATGATCCGCGCGTTCTTCGGGCTGCCATTGAAATAGCTGCCGACGCGGTTGCGCAGTGCACGCGCCTTGCCCACGTACAGCAAGGTGTCGTCGGCCGCGTACATGCGGTACACGCCGGGTGCGGTGCTGAGATGGGCCGCGAAGGCCTTGCCATCAAAGGCCGGGGCGGGAACGTCGGTCATTCGCTGATCGGTACTTCGCTGAGCACGCCACTTTCAGGGTCCAGGCGCAGCACGGCGTGGGCATCGGTCTCGGCGATCCACACCGCGCCGGCGCCCACCGCCAGCCCGGCCGGGCCCTGCAGGCGACGCGGCAGCGGCTGGGTGGTGAGTTCGCCGCCGCCCAGGCGAAGCGTGCGCAGGCGGCCATTGCCGGAGTCGGCGATCCACAGCAGCGGAGCGTCCGGACTCAAGGCAATCGCCTGCGGGAACTGCAGGCGGGCCTGCGCGCGCGGGCCATCCTCATTGCCGAAGCGCCAGGGCCCCTGCCCGACCAGCGTCTGCACCAGGTCGCCGCGCAACTGCAGCGCACGGATCGAGGACCCCAGCGCGTCGGCCACGTACAGCACCTGCTGCACCACCGCCAGCGCGCTGGGCTGGGCGAAGGCGGCCAGGTGGCCACTGCCGTCGCGCTCGTCGATGGCACCACTGCCGGCGCGCCACTGCAGGCTGCGCTGACCCAGGTGATAGCTCCAGATGCGGTTGTCGCCGGCCATGGCGATATGCAGCTGGTTGTCGGCGATGGCCAGGCCGATCGGATGGTCCAGCGATACCTGCCGCGCCTGCGCAACCGGGCCCTCCACCGGCGCGCCGGGGCGGCCGTTGCCGCACAGCGTGTCGACGATGCCGGTGAGCAGGTTGATGCGTCGCACCGCATGGTTGCCGGTATCAGCCACGTACAGCGCGTCGCGTTCCAGAACCAGCGCCTGCGGTCGATGGAACGCCGCCTCGGCAAGGTTGCCATCCATGAAATCGGCGGTACCCAGCCCGAACTGGCGCAGGATGCGGCCACCATGGCTGCATTCGAGGATGCGGTGATGGCCGCTGTCGGCGATGTACAGGCGCTCGGTGCTGACGGCCAGCCCCAACGGAAAACGCAAGGCCTGGCGCGGCTCCGGATGCAGTTCGCTGCCTCCCCGCGGCGGCGCCGAAGGGGCGCCCTGGCACAGCGCGTTCAAGGCACGCTCAAGCTCACCGGGCGCGCCCTGCCCGACCAGCCGTTGCTGCTCGCGGCCCTGCGCGTCCAGCAGCACCATCGTTGGCCAGGCGTTGATGCCGAAGCGACGCCAGCCATCCCAGTCGGCATCCAGCAGCACCGGCATCGTCAGGCCCTGCCGGCGCAGCAGCTTCAATGCGGCCCCCGGGTCGCGCTCGAAATCAAAGCGCGGCACCTGCAGCACCAGCGGCTGCAGCTTGCCCGGGTGGCGTGACAGCCACTGGCCGAATTCGGCCAGCCGCTGCGCGCTCCAGGCGGAGGCGGCGTTGACGAACAGCAGCGCCACCGGCCGACCGCGCAGTTCGGTCAGGGTGCAGGGGGTGGCATTGAGCCAGGTGGCGAACTCGGGCAGGTCCGGGACGGGCTGGACGTTCATGGCCCGATTATGCCGGAGTCGGCGTCATGCAACAGTCGTGCCACGGCACGTTCTGCCGCAGTGTCGACCAGCGTCCAGACCTGCTCGAAGTGATCGTTGCCACCGGCGTAGGGATCCGGGATCGCCACCCGCCCCTGCCCGCCCGACCACGGCAGGTACAGCGCCAGCTGCTCGCGCTGGGCGGGTGCAGCCAGGCGACCGGCATCGCGCAGATTGGCTTCGTCGGCGCACAGGATCCAGTCGAAACGGTCGAAATCCACGGCCTGCAGCTGGCGTGCACGCAGGCCGCCAATGTCCACACCGTGCCCGGCCGCGCAGGCGATCGCGCGCCGGTCCGGTGGCTCACCGACGTGCCAGTCACCGGTACCGGCCGAATCGACCTGCACCCGCCCGGCCAGCGGCGAGGCGTCCAGGCGTGCGCGCAGCGCACCTTCGGCCATCGGCGAACGGCAGATGTTGCCGAGGCAGACGACCAGCAGTTTCATCGCGCGCCCATCGCCTGCAGCAGCGCTTCGGCGCGCTCGAGGTCCTCGGGAGTATCGATGCCCGGCGGGAACGGTTCCGGCGAGATCGCCACGCTGATCGCATAGCCGGCCTCCAGCACCCGCAGCTGTTCCAGCGATTCGACCTGCTCCAGCTGGCCCGGCGGCATCGCCGCGAACTGCTGCAGGAAGCCGGCGCGATAGCCATAGATGCCGATATGGCGCAGCCAGGCATGGCCTTCCGGCAGGGTGTCGCGGCTGCGGGCGAAGCCATCGCGGTGCCAGGCGATCGGCGCACGGCTGAAGTACATCGCCTCGTTGCGCACGTTGCGCACCAGCTTGACCACGTTCGGGTCGAACAGGGTGTGCGCGTCCTCGACGGTGGTGGCAAGGGTCGACATCGGCGCATTGCCGCCGACCAGCGCGTCGGCCACTGCGCGGATACCAGCCGCAGGCGCGAAGGGTTCATCGCCCTGCAGGTTCACCACCACGGTGTCATCGGCCCAGCCGGCAATGCGCGCGCACTCGGCCAGGCGGTCGGTGCCGGACGCGTGCGAGGTTGCGGTCATCGCCACCTTCACTTCAGCCAGCCCGGACAGCGTGTCGGCGATGCGCTGGTCGTCGGTGGCGACCCAGACCTCGCCAGCGCCCGCCTGCAGCGCGCGGCGCGCCACGTGCAGGACCAGCGGCTCACCGCCCAGCAGGCGCAGCGGCTTGCCCGGCAGCCGCGATGCGGCATAGCGGGCCGGGATGGCGACGACGAATTCGGTCATGCGGGCGGTACTCGGCAGGCTCGTTGCAACAGGAATGCGGCCGGCGGCAGCTGAATGCAAGCGCCGCCGCGCCACTCAGTTCGGTCTCAGCTTGTCCAGGCGATCGGTCAGCGCCACCCAGAACGCAGCTGGCAGCTCGGCGCGCAGCGGGACGGCATAGTGCCAGTCGTTGCCGAACTGACGGCACTTCACCGCGTCCTTCTCGGTCATCAGCACCGGCAGCTGGCTGCCGAAGGACAGGTCCTGCGGTTGATACGCCTGATGGTCGGCGAAGGCATGCGGCACCACACCGATGCCACGCGCCCGCAGCATGTCGAAGAAGCGCTGCGGATGGGCGATGCCGGCCACCGCGTGCACACGCTGGCCCTTGAAATACGACAGCGGGCGCGCACGGCCACCGGCCAGCGGCTGCGCACTGTCGATGTGCAGCGCCATCGGCCACTGCCCGAATCCACAGGCTTGGGCTGCGGCATCCTCATCGGCCTGGCCGAGGTTGACCACCCGGAAGTCGCACTCGGTAGCGCGGCTGACCGGCTCACGCAGCGGGCCGGCCGGAATCATCCGGCCATTGCCGTAGCGGCGCTGGGCATCGACCACTTCAATTTCGATGTCGCGTGCCAACCGGTAGTGCTGCAGGCCATCGTCGCAGACGATCACATCGCAGCCGGCCTCGATCAGCGCCTTGCCAGCGGCAACGCGGTCACGATCCACGCGCACCGGCACGCCGGTCTTCCACGCGATCAGCACCGGCTCGTCGCCGCCCTTGGCGGTCGGCGTGTCGGCCTGTACCCACAGCGGCTTGTCCGCATCCTCGCGGCCATAGCCACGACTGGCCACACCCGGCTTCCAGCCGGCGGCACGCAGGCGCTCGACCAGGGCGATGGTCAACGGCGTCTTGCCAGTGCCGCCTGCGGTGATGTTGCCTACCACGATGACCGGCACCGGCAACGTGTAGTGCTTGCGCCAGCCGCGCCAATAGGCACGCCGGCGCAGCGCGGTGACACCGGCGTACAGCGGCGCCAGCAGGCGCATCGCCCAGGGAACCGGGCTGCCGTCGTACCAGTACGACGGGGTCTGGGTACCCTTGCCAGCCATCAGTCCTGCCTTTCGCGGAACTGCATGCTGTGCAGATGCTGGTACAGGCCACCCATGCTCAGCAGCTCCTTGTGGGTGCCGCGTTCAACGATGCGACCGTGGTCCATCACCAGCACCTGGTCGGCATGCTCGATGGTTGACAGGCGGTGTGCGATGACCAGCGTGGTGCGCTCGGGCATCAGGCGCTGCAGTGCATCCTGTACCAGCCGCTCGGATTCGTTGTCGAGCGCGGCGGTGGCTTCATCGAGGATCAGGATCGGGGCATCACGCAGGATCGCGCGCGCGATCGCCAGGCGCTGGCGCTGGCCGCCGGACAGCAGCGCGCCGTTCTCGCCGACCGGGGTCTGCAGCTGCTGCGGCATGCGTGCGATGAATTCCCACGCATTGGCCGCTTCGGCGGCCGCGCGGATCTGATCATCGGTCGCGTCCATGCCATAGGCGATGTTGGCGCCGATGGTGTCGTCGAACAGCATGACCTTCTGCCCGACCATCGCCACCTGGCGGCGCAGATCGGCCAGCGGATAGTCGTCCAGGGCCACGCCGTCGAGGGTGATGCGCCCACCACTGGGTTCGTAGAAGCGCGGTACCAGCCGGATCAGGCTGGTCTTGCCGCTGCCGGATCGGCCAACGATGGCGGTCACCGTGCCCGGCTTGGCAACGAAGCTGATGTCATCCAGCGCGATGCCACTGTCGGCGCGGTAGCGCAGCATGACGTGCTCGAAGGCCAGTTCACCCTGCACGCGCTGCACCGTGTTGCGGCCTTCGTCGCGCTCGACCGGCATGTCGAGGATGCCGAAAAGGCGCTCGGCAGCGGACACGCCACGCGAGATCGAGGACTGCACGCTGGTCAGGCGGCGCAGCGAGGGAATGATCGCGGTCATCGAGATCATCAGGCCCATGAACTGGCCGGCGTTCAGACGGCCGGCGAGCGCTTCGCGGGTCGACACCCAGACGATCACCGCCAGCGCCAGCGCGGCCAGGAACTGGACCACGCTGGACGCGCCGGCACGGGTGATTTCCACCTTCATGTTCAGTGCCAGCATGCGGTTGGCCAGGCGCGAGTAACGCGACATCTCATGCTGCTGGGTGCCGTGCACCTTCACTTCCTGCTGCGCGGCCAGCGACTGCTCGGCGGTCTGCGCCATCGTGCCCATGCCGTCCTGGATGCCGCGGCTGATACGCCGGTAGCGCTTGCCGACGTAGGACACGATCACGCCGATCATCGGCACCACCACCAGCATCGCCACGGTGACCTTGACGCTCATCTGCAGCATCACCGCCAGCATCGCGATGATGGTCAGGGTATCGGCGACCACGGTCTTGAGCGCATCGGCGCTGGCCTGGGTGACCTGCTCGGTGTCGAAATTCAGGCGGCTGACCATCACCGGGGTCGATTCGGTATCGAAGTGCGAGGACGGCAGGTGCAGGTACTTGGCCAGTACCTGCTCACGCAGGTCGCGCACCACGCTGCGGCCGGTCTTGGCCAGTGCGTAGTCGCTGACCCAGGTGGCGGCACTGCGCATCAGGAACAGGCCGAGGATGGTCAACGGCAGGATCACCGCCATCCTTGGCTCGGGATTGACGAAGCCGCGGTTGACCAGCGGCTCCATCAGCTTGGTGAAGAAGTACCCGGCCACCGACTCCACCGCCATGGCGATGACAGCGGCGACCATCAGGACCCAGTAGGCACGGGTATATCCCAGCAGACGCTTGTAGATCGGCCACACCGGCGCGTGTTTGGAACTCATGGACGCACCTCGGGTGCTGTTGCAATGGCAATACGGCGGAAGCCGAGCTGGCCCAGCGCATCCTGCGCGGTCACCACGGCCTGGTAGGGAGTGCGTGCATCGGCGCGCAGCAGCACGGTCTGCTCGCGATCACTGCCCGCCACGGCGGCAATGGTCTGCTTGACCGACTCGACGTCGCTGCGCAGCACTTCCTGGTCATTGATGAAATAGCGGCCCTCGGCGTTGATCAGCACGCTGAGCGAGCGCGGCGGCTCGTTGGTCTGCTGCTGGCTGGCGGTCGGCAGCTGCACCTGCAGCGTCGAACGCGCATCGAACGTGGTGGTGACCACAAAGAAGATGATCAGCACCAGGATGACGTCGATCAGTGGCACCAGGTCGATATGCGGCTCATCCTGGGACCGGTCGTTGCCGATACGCATCGATCAGGCCTTCGCCGTGGCAGCGTTGGACGAACGCACCGCCGCGGCCGGGTTCATCACTCCGGGGCGACCGTCGAGCGTATCCAGCAATGCGCTGGCTTCCTGCTCCATCTCCACCACGTAGCCGTGGATGCGGCCCTTGAAGTAGCGATGGAACATCAGCGCCGGGATCGCCACGATCATGCCGGTGGCGGTGCAGACCAGGGCCTTGCCGATGCCACCGGCCAGCTGGTTCACGTCACCCACGCCGTGGTCGAGGATGCCCAGGAACATCTGGATCATGCCGATCACCGTACCGAGCAGGCCCAGCAACGGGCCCGCCGAGGCGATGGTGCCCAGTGCGTTGAGGAAACGTTCCATGCGGTGCACCAGGTGGCGGCCGGTGTCCTCGATGCGCTCGCGGATCTGGTCACGCGGGCGATTGCGCGCTTCCAGCGCGGCGGCCAGCAGCGCGCCCAGCGGCGAGTTGGCACGCAGGGTCTGCAGATGGGCCGGATCAAGCTTGCCGCGCGCGGCCCAGTTGCGCACTTCCTGGCCGAGGCCGGGCGGCAGCACTTCCGTCCGCCGCAGGGACCAGAAACGCTCCAGGATGATCGCCAAAGCCAGTACGCCCAACAGCAGCAGCGGCACCATCGGCCAGCCACCGGCCTTGACCAGTTCCCACACGTTTCAACCCTCCGGCCCAACGGCCGCTTGTTCAATCGACGATAGGATAGCAGCCGACCGCGCCCGCCCAGCGGCATCCCACCAACGGGATGCGTGGACACGCTGTTCACGCAGCTGCAGCCCTTGTGCGCCAAGCCATACGCGGATCGCCCCGGCGTCGGCGGTCGCCAGCACTTCGGCCCCCTGCGCCTGCCAGCGCTGGACCACCTCCTGGCGCGGGTGTCCGAAGCGGTTCTGGTGCCCGGCCGAAACCAGCGCCAGCCGCGGTGCCACCGCCGCCACCCATCCCGCGCTGGAGCTGCCGCCGCTGCCATGGTGCGGCACCAGCACCACGTCGGCCTTCAACGCGGTCGGCCATGCCTGCAGCAGCGCCCGCTCCGCCGAACGGCCGATGTCACCGGGCAGCAGAACAACGCCGTGGCGGCTGGCGATGCGCAGCACGCAGCTGTCTTCGTTGCCGCCCTGCCGGCTACCCGGCGCCGGGTGCAATACCTGGAAGTCGACACCGTCCCACTGCCAGCGCATTCCCTGCCGGCAGGGCCTGGCCCCGGCAATCGCGCTGCCGGGCGGTGCCAGCGCATGCAGCCCGGGCAGCTGACGCCGCAGGCTGGGCAGGCTGCCGATGTGGTCCAGATGGTCATGGCTGAGCATCACCTGCTCGGGCGGCCCCTGGCCCAGCGCGCGCAGGGCCGGGATCAGGATCCGTTCATTGCCGTCGGCGCCGGTCGGCGGCCCGACGTCATACCAGAGCGCGTGCCGCGCCGTGCGCACCAGCACCGCCGTGCCCTGGCCGACATCGTGCACCAGCAGTTCCAGCTCACCCTGCGCGGGTGCCCCGCGCGCCGGCCACAGCAGTGGCAGGCAGAGCAACAGCCCCGCCAGGCCACCGCCGGCCCCGCGCGGCAGCAGCCACCAGAACACCCCCAGCAACGCCGCCGGCACCGCCCAGCCCGGCGCCTCGGCCAGCCACCACATCGCCCGCGGGTGCAGCGCCAGCGGCTGCAGGGCCTGCCAGCTGACCTCGAACAACCCGGCGGCGGCACGCCATGCCCATCCTCCGGCGCCGTCGTGCAGGGCGTGAAGAGCGGTCCCCAACAGCGACATCGGCACCACCAGCAACGTCCACCACGGGATGATCGGCAGATTGACCAGCGGCCCCAACCGCGCGGTGCCACCGAACAAGGCCACGCACAGGGGCAGCAGGCCCACGCTCGCCACTCCCTGCGCCGCCAGGAAACCGCGCAGGCCACCGCCAACGCCCTCCGGCGCGGTGCGCGGCAGGCACCACAACAGCCACAGCACCCCGCCAAAGCTCAACCAGAACCCTGCTGACAGGACCGACATCGGCGCCGGCAGCACCATCACCATCGCAGCCAGCGCCAGCCCCTGCCCTGCGGCAACCGGGCGGCGTCCGGCCCGGGCCAGCGCAACCAGGCCGATCATCAGCGCCGCGCGCACGGTCGGCAGCGCGCCACCGGCCGCAACGGCATAGGCGGCCGCAGCCAGTGCGGCGCCCCGCGCGGCGGCCTGCGGCCGTGGCCGGACCCGCCCCAGCGCTGGCCACAACCACCACGACACGCGGCACAACAGCGCACCGAATCCAGCCACCACGCCCACGTGGAATCCGGAAATGGCGACCAGATGGGTCAGGCCCAGCGCGCGCAGGTGCTCCCAGTCGGCGTCGGACACCGCACGGGTGTCACCCAGTGCCAGCGCCTGCACGAACCGTGCAGCCGGATGCGCCACCTGCGTGGCAATCGCGGCGCTGCTGCGTTCACGCCAGGCCTGCAGGCCCCCTGCGGGCAGCCGCTCACGTGCGCTCGCCGGATCACGGACCGTGCCATTGCCGGAAATGCCCCGCTGCAAGGCATGCCGCTCGGCATCGAAGCCGCCCGGATTGATCCGTGAACGCGGCGCCCTCAGGCGCAGTGACAGGTCCCAGTGCGCCCCGGCGCGAATCGCATGGCGCCCGCCCCCGCTGCCAGCGCTTGCAGGCCCGCGCCACGGATCGCTCCAGGTCACCTGCAGGCGCGTACCACGCAGCGACGGCAGCGCCCCGGCCTCGTCCACACGCAGTACGAAACGCGTGTAACCGGGCCCGCTGTGTGGAAGCTCGACCACGCGTCCCTGCACCCGCACATCCTGCGCCGGCGCAGCGGGAGGCATCTGCCGGTGCAGCGCCCAATGCCCGTGCAGCGTCGCCCATGCCAGCCCGAACACGGCCATCGCCCAGCCCCGGCCACGCCAGCGCGCCAGCCAGCAGGCGCCAGCGGCGACCGCCAACGGCGCGCACAGCCACAGCGGCAGCAGCACCGGCAGCTGCATGCAGGCCAGCGCGCCCAGCACCAGCCCTGTGGCACTGCCCCCACCGAACAGGGGTGGAGCGGATCGTTCGGAAACCATCCGTGCAGCCTGCAATCGGTCACGACGGCTTGCCTATCGGGCAACGCCCCGCGCGGCTGTCAGCGCCGAACGGTGCCGCGATGGAAATTGACGCGGAAGCTGGCGCCGCCGCCGGTCGCTTCGCCGACACTGACCGAGCCGCCGTGGTGCTGCACGATCTCCTTCACCAGATGCAGGCCCAGCCCACTGCCACTGCCAGCCGCGCGCAGCCGGTGGAACGGCTCGAAGATCGCCTCGCGATCATTGACCGGAATGCCGGCACCCTGATCGCTGACCTCCAGCAGGCCGCGCTCATCCAGGCGCACGCAGATGGTGCCGCGCCCGCCACCGTGGACGATGGCGTTGTGCACCAGGTTGGCGATCACCCGCCCCAGCGCCAGGCTGTCGCCGTGGATCCACACCGGCGCGTCCGGCGCATCCACCTCGAAGCCATAGCCCGCCCCTACCACCAGCGGCGCCAGCTCGGCAGCGGCTTCGCGCACCAGCAGCGCCAGGTCCAGCCGTTGCAGCGCACCGACATTGCGGTCAAGCCGCTGCAGGTCGAGCAGATGCTCGGCCACGTTGCCAAGGCGGGCGACGTCGGTGAGCAGCTGCGACTTGAGTTCGCCCTGCGGCAGCTGTGACAGGCGCGCCTGCACCACCGCGATCGGCACGCGCAGCTCGTGTGCGGCATCGGCGAGGAACTTGTCGCGCGCCGCGTAGCCCTGCTGCACCTTGTCGATCGCATCGTTGAACGCTTCCACCAGCGGCGCAACCTCGGTCGACACCAGCTGCGCATCCAGCCGCGCGCCCGGCTGGCCGATATCCAGCTCCTTGGCCTGCTGCGCGGAACGCCGCACACCGCGCATCGCGCGGTGGATCACCGTCGGCATCACCAGCAGCGTGACCACGATCAGCGGCAGGAAGAACCACAAGCCAATCAGGCGCAACACCATCAGTGCGCCATCCAGCAGCCCGCCCTTCGGTGCGCCCCCCACCATCACCGTGATGCGTCGGCCATCCTCGTTGCGGATCATGACCCTGGCCACATCCAGGTAGGGCGGCACCAGCGAACCGAGTTCGGTGGCACCCAGCGTCGGCAACCGCGCCAGCAACGGCGCGTGGATGGCCGGAATCGTGCCGCGTTCCAGCCAGATGCCCTTGTCATCGACCGCCGCGAACCAGAGATTGCCTCCCGCATCCGCGTCCAGCCTGCGCCAGCGCGCTTCATCCAGCACCAACCGGCCGCCCTCACTGTGCACGGCCTTGGCCACCGCCTCGGCCATGAACATGTCCATGCCCCAGGAGTCCTTGTCACCCCAGGTCAGGATCAACGCAACCACCGCGAACAGCACGGTGAATGCCTGCGCGAGGAACAGGCGCCAGGCCAGGCCGAGCGTGATGGAACGGATCGGACGCGCCATCTCAGGCCTCCGCCAGCAGGTAGCCGACGCCCCGGATCACGTGGATCTCCACGCCCGCCCCGGCCTGCTGAAGCGCCTTGCGCAGCTTGGAAATGTGCGCATCGAGCGCATTGGACTGGATCTCATCGTCAAAGCCGTACACCGCCGCTTCCAGCGCACTGCGGGTGACCGTGCGCCCCTGCCGCATCGCCAGCGCCTGCAGCACCAGCACCTGCCGGCGCGGCAGCGCCAACGGCTGGCCTTCCACCTGTGCCTGCAGCGATTCGAAGTCGAACTCGAGCCGTCCCAGCCGCAGGCTCGGTGTCACCATCGCGGAAGGCCGCCGCGACACCGCGCGGATGCGCGCCATCAGTTCCTCGATCGCCACCGGCTTGACCAGGTAGTCATCGGCACCGACGTCCAGCCCTTCGACCTTGTCCGACAGCGTGCCCTTGGCCGTCAGCATGATCACCGCCAGGTTCGGGCGCAGTGCACGCGCGGTAGCGACAAAACCGGCGCCGTCACCATCGGGAAGCTGGCGGTCGAGCAGCATCAACTGGTGCACCGGATCGCGCAGCGCGATGGCCGCCTCGGCCAGGCTGCCGACCACGTCGGCCACCACGCCCTGCCGCTCCAGGCCCGATTGCAGGGCACGGGACAGGTCAGGATCGTCTTCGACCAGAAGGATGCGCATCAGGGACTCGGTTGCCGGAAACGGTGCCGATCATAGTGCCTGGCGCCTGCCTTGAGCGTCATTGCGTGCCGATTGCCCAGGCGCAATGTTCTGACAATGTTGGGCCCGCACCATGCACAGCCATCCCCCGCAAAGTGGCTGATCGATGCCGTCGTTGTCCCCGACCCTGCTGCGCCCCCTGCTGTTCTCCGCTGCCATCGGCCTGCCGTTGACCACGCAGGCCGCCGACCGCAGCCCGGGCGTGCAGGCTGGCATCACCGCGGGTGCGACGTCCGGCGCGTATGCGCACTACGACGTCAAGCCTCTGGTCGTACCGGCGATTTCCTGGCAGGGCGAGCGCTTCTTCGCCAGTCCCGGCTCGCTGGGCATGTACCTGTACAAGGGCCAAGGCCTGCGGCTGTCGGCGGCGCTGACGCCCTACACGCTGCGCTTCAAGACCGACGACGTGAATGATCCGCAGCTGCGCCGCCTGCACAGCCGGCAGATGTCGGCCATGGCCGGCATCAATGGTGAGTACAGCGCCGACTGGGGCATCGTAGAGGCCGGCGTGATGCGTGAGATCACCGGGCATGGCGGTGGCTTCGAATCGCGCCTGCATTACAGCTATCCGATCCAGGCCGGCCGCTTCACCTGGGTGCCACGGGTGGGCGTGGTGCACTCCAGCGCACGCCTGCTGGACTACTACTACGGCATCAGCGACGAGGAAGCACTGCGCTCGGGCCTGGCGGCCTACCGCCCGCGCAGCACGACATCGCCGAGCCTGCAGATCGCGGTCAGCACGCCGCTGGGCACCAAGTGGCGTGCAACAGGCGTGGTCGCCAACCAGTGGTTCGGCGATGCGGTGAAGGACAGCCCGATGGCACGACGTGGTACACAGACGTCGGCCTTCGTTTCCCTGATGCGCTCGTTCTGATCGAGCGCCTGCTACGGACAAGGACCCCCCATGGCCTCCGTCTCCCCTGCTGCTGAAGCGCACGCGATCCTGCGTGCTCCCGATCTGGAAAGCGCCGAGCGCGCCTACCTGGGCCTGATGCCCGACCTGGAACACGTCAACGCGTTGGCGCGGCGCGCCCTGGGACTTTCGCGCGTAGCCGATGCAGCGCGCGGCTACGCGCTGTCGATGACCCTGGTCGGGCTGCGCCTGCAGGAGCTGGAGATGGGTGAGGCCATCGCGAAGGAACAGCGCCAGGCGACCCTGCGCAGCCTGCGCCAGGCCTTCGACGCCTGAGCGCAGGGTAGCAACGGCGCCTGCAACCGGTGCAGCAGCGCCGCGCAAGGACTCAGCGGAAGGTCGTCCAGGCCAGGACTGCAGCCAGCAGGGCCACCCAGACCACCGCCTTGAACGTGCCCTCCAGCATGTTGCCGCCGAACAGCAGTTCAAGCACTGGATTGGGCCGGGACACCGGGACATGATCGCTCATCGGGAAATCCTTCTGGTAATGAGGGGAAGGCAGGCGCGCATGCCTGCGCGGGTGCCACTCTAGTACAGGCGCGGCACCCGTGCGCGCGTGGCGAACATCGGCTTAACAACCCGTGCGCCAGATCCGGTATGTTCGGCCCAACGCTGCGTTCAAGGATGATCGATGATCAAGCGCGTCCTGTTCCCCGTTGTGGCCCTGTTGCTGTCTGCGCTGATCGTCGCGCTGGGATGGCAGAACCGCCAGCTGCGGCAGATCAATCAACAGATGGCCTCGCAGCTGCAGGACATGCGGCTTGAAGCGCACGGCCTGGCACTTGGCAGCCTCGCCGCCCCGCTTGCACTGACGACCACGCAGCAGGCCCGCGTGCAGATTGGTGGCCCACGCGCCAGCCCGCAGATCCTCTATTTCTTCTCCACGGCCTGCCGCTACTGCCTGGCCTCGATGCCACATGTGCGGAAGATTGCCGCTGCACGGGGCGCCAGTGAACTGATCGGCGTGGGCCTTCCTCCCTACGATGAACTGGCCAGCTACGCCGGCAGGCACGATCTGCGCTTCCCGATCGCCATCGACAGCGGAGGCGATGCATCGAAGCGCTATCGCGCAACGGTCACGCCGATGCTGATCGTGCTGGGTAACGACGGCAGTGTGGCCTACAAGCATGTCGGCCAGCTTGATGAGCAGGTCGTACATGCCGCCATGACGTCGTTGGCGCCGGACCTCGCCCTGCCCTGACCAGACTGACTCCGATACCTCGTCATTACTCCCGCGCCACCACTGGCACTCACGTGCCTTCGGCAACTGCAACACCACAACGCCAACCAAGGAGATATACATGATCGGAAAGAAAGTCCTTTCGTCCGTCGCCGGTATCGTCGTTGTCGCGGCCATGGCCTTCGGCGCCGCCCAGGCCTTCGCCGTCGCGCCCAAGACCGGCTACGCGCCGGGCTGCGAACCGCACCCGAGCTGTCCGTTCGGCAATTCCGGCAAGCCCGGCCAGGTGCTGTGCTGTGATCCGTTGTAATCCCATCCGTTCCGAAGCCCGGGTTTACTGACCCGTTGCCACCGCCGCGACGCTGTTCCGGCTCCGCGGCGGTGGCAGGGCCACGGGGTACTGGCCACCCCACCCCGGATTCATCCTCCCCGGACCCGCTTGACGCACGCTTTACCGGCTTTCGTCGCATACCGGTTTCACCGCACAGGAGGCAGTGCCACGCTGGACTCCCTTCTCCGGAGCACCGTGCCATGCCGATGCTTGCCCTGCTGCTGTTGTGCGCTGGCTTGTTCGGCCGCGATGCCGATGCCGGGGATGTCTCCCTGCGCCGCCAGATCCTGCAGGCCGATGCCGGGCACGCGGGCGCTCCGGCGGCACGGGATCCGGCCACCCTGCAGCTGTACCGGCTGCGCCAGGACCGCGTACTGCGTGTTGGCTACCAGCCTCTGGCCGCAGACGGCCAGCAGCAACGGTCCAGGCCGGCGCGCTACGCGCAGGTCTGGGAACGCGTCGAGGGCCACTGGAAGCTGCAGCGCATGATCAGCATCGACGAATGGGTCGCGCAGCGCTGATGCGCGGCGAGGCTGCCAGCACAAACGAAAAAAGCCGGCCCAAGGCCGGCTTTCATCGTGATCCACCGCTGCACCGGTCATACCAGGAGCCAGGTGGTGGGCGGTACAGGGTTCGAACCTGTGACCCCTACCATGTCAAGGTAGTGCTCTACCGCTGAGCTAACCGCCCATCTTGTTCTTGCCGCCCGAAAGCTGGCCTTGCTACGTAAAAACCCGGCGCCAGGGCCGGGCTTTGCAGTTCACGACAGCCCCTTTGCAGGGACTTCGTGGTGGGCGGTACAGGGTTCGAACCTGTGACCCCTACCATGTCAAGGTAGTGCTCTACCGCTGAGCTAACCGCCCGTTTTGCTTCTGCATTTCCGCGATTGCGTCGGTGCAGGCCGCGTATATTACGGATGCCAGCCGTGAAGCGCAACACTTTTGTGAAGATGCGGCTGCCCTGCCACGTTCAGCCCAGGCTGGCTTCCTTCAGCTGCCGGATCTGGTCGCGCACGCGTGCCGCATCCTCGAACTCCAGGTCCTTGGCATGCTGGTACATCTGCTGTTCCAGCGCCTTGAGCCGGGTGGCCAGCTGGGCCGGGCTGAGCGACCGGTAGTCGGCCCCTTCCTCTGCCACGCCTGCCCGGCTCTTGCCCTTGCCCTTCTTGGCTTCCTTTTCGGCCGCATCGGACCGGGCGCCTTCAAGCACGTCGACGATCGGCCGTGCCACCGAGCGCGGCACGATGCCGTGTTCCTCGTTGTACTCGACCTGCTTGGCGCGGCGGCGGTCGGTCTCGTCGATCGCCGCCTGCATCGACCGGGTGACCTTGTCGGCATAGAGGATCGCCTTGCCGCGTACATTGCGCGCCGCGCGGCCGATGGTCTGGATCAGCGAGCCGGTGGAGCGCAGGAAGCCCTCCTTGTCGGCATCCAGGATCG
This sequence comes from Stenotrophomonas sp. GD04024, assembly GCF_029837545.1. NCBI lineage: Bacteria > Pseudomonadati > Pseudomonadota > Gammaproteobacteria > Lysobacterales > Lysobacteraceae > Stenotrophomonas > Stenotrophomonas sp. GD04024. The sequence continues at coordinate 29,651 of NZ_JAOEDV010000033.1, forward strand.
CCACCAGCGACACCTCGGGCATGTCCAGGCCTTCGCGCAGCAGGTTGATGCCGACCAGCACGTCGAACTTGCCCAGGCGCAGGTCGCGGATGATCTCCACGCGCTCGACCGTGTCCACGTCCGAATGCAGGTAGCGCACGCGGATGCCATGCTCGGTGAGGTATTCGGTGAGGTTCTCCGCCATGCGCTTGGTCAGCGTGGTGACCAGCACGCGGTCGCCAGCCTTGATGCGCTCGTTGGCCTCGCTCATCAGGTCATCGACCTGGGTACCGACCGGACGGATCTCCACCACCGGGTCGATCAGGCCGGTCGGGCGCACCACCAGCTCGGTTATCTCGTCACCGGCTTCACGATACTCATAGGGACCGGGCGTAGCCGACACGTAGATCGCACGCGGGCAGCGCTCCTCCCACTCCTCGAAGCGCAGCGGACGATTGTCCAGCGCCGATGGCAGGCGGAAGCCGAATTCGACCAGGGTCTCCTTGCGCGAGCGATCGCCCTTGAACATCGCGCCGATCTGCGGAATGGTCACGTGCGATTCGTCGATCACCAGCAGCGCGTCGGGCGGCAGGTAGTCGAACAGGGTCGGCGGCGGCTCGCCGGCATTCTTGCCGGTGAGGTGGCGCGAGTAGTTCTCGATGCCGTTGCAGAAGCCGACCTCGGCCATCATTTCGATGTCGAACTGGGTGCGCTGGGCCAGGCGCTGCGCCTCGACCAGCTTGTTCTCCGCGTACAGCTGCTCCAACCGCTCCTTCAGCTCGACCTTGATGGTGTCCACCGCCGCCAGCACACGCTCGCGGGTGGTCGCGTAGTGGGTCTTCGGGTACACGGTGAAGCGCTGCATGTTGCGCAGCGTCTCGCCGGTGAGCGGGTCGAACAGGGTGATCTTTTCGACCTCGCCATCGAACAGCTCCAGGCGCAGCGCCTCGCTGTCCGACTCGGCCGGGAACACATCGATCACTTCGCCGCGCACGCGGAACGTACCGCGCTGCAGTTCGTACTCGTTGCGCGTGTACTGCAGCTGGGTCAGGTGATTGATCAGGTCGCGCTGGTCGATGCGCTCGCCCTTGGACAGGATCAGGCGCAGCGACAGGTAATCCTCGGGCGCACCCAGGCCATAGATCGCCGATACGGTCGCCACCACGATCGCATCCGGGCGCGACAGCAGGGTCTTGGTCGCGGCCAGGCGCATCTGCTCGATGTGCTCGTTGATCGAACTGTCCTTCTCGATGAAGGTGTCCGACGACGGCACATAGGCTTCCGGCTGGTAGTAATCGTAGTAGCTGACGAAGTACTCCACCGCGTTGTGCGGGAAGAACGCCTTGAACTCGCCATACAGCTGCGCCGCCAGCGTCTTGTTCGGCGCCATGATCAGCGTCGGCTTCTGCACGTTCTGGATGACGTTGGCGATGGTGTAGGTCTTGCCCGAGCCGGTGACGCCCAGCAGGGTCTGCTTGGCGATGCCCGCTTCGAAGTTGCTGGTCAGCTTCGCGATGGCATCGGGCTGGTCGCCCGCCGGCGAGTACGGCGAGACGAGTTCAAAACGGTCGCTCATGGTGTTGCCAGTTCCCGGGAAGGGTGAGTATACGGGGCCAGGAGTGACGGCCGGCTGAGGGGTTTCCGGGCAGCCGAGCGCGGCGCTACCTGATGGTGCAGTTCCTGCGAGGCAGCGAGGCTGGATGCATGCGCCTCCCTCCTGCTTCCAGCCCCGACACACAGCACGGCATGCATCTGCTCGAACTACTGGTGGTGGTGGCGGTCCTTGCCGTCCTGCTGGCAGCCGGCTGGCCCGCCCTGCAGGAACTGATGCTGCATCAACGTGCGGAATCCACCCGCCTCGGCCTGCAGTCCGGCCTGGCCACCGCGCGCTACCAGGCCATCATGCGCAGTGCGCTGATCGGCCTGTGCGCAAGCCCCGATGGGCACCACTGCGGCGACGATTGGAGCCAGGGCTGGATCGTGTACAGGACCGACGGGCGACGACAGCCCCCCTCCTCCGTCGACTCCATCCTGCTGCACCAGTCCGGCCTGTCCAGCGTCAGGATCAGCGCCGCCAGCAGCAGCGGCCGGCCACAGATCTACTTCCAGCCGGATGGCCGCAGTCCCGGAGCGAACCTGACGCTGCGCATCTGCGCGGACGACCGGGAGCGTGCCCGCGTCATCGTCAGCAACAGCGGCAGAATCCGCTCGACCCGCAGCCAGGACGGCCCGCCCTGCTGACAACAAAAAAGGCCTGCGGATAACCGCAAGCCTTTGATGCGTAATGCTTGGCGCCCGAAGTTGGACTCGAACCAACGACCCCCTGATTAACAGTCAAGTGCTCTAACCGGCTGAGCTATTCGGGCGGGGAGGCGCATTGTAATCACCTCGAACAGAGAGTGCAACACTCTTTCACGCAGCCCTGCAGGCAGCTTCCCGCTCGCGTCACCAGCAGTCGGACAGTGTTGCCTGCGACGTCTTCACATTGGCCTGATTGAGCGTCAGGTCGCCACATTTGTCCTTGGTCTGCGCATTGGCCGCCGCTGCCGTGAACGTGAACGTCGACTGCCCGGTCTCCATGGACAGGGTGTAGGCCGCGGTGCCGCCCTCGCGTGGCGAGTTGATGGAATCAGCTCCGCCGGGGAAGGTGAAGCCCACATAGGTGTTGTTGATGGTGTGGTAGCGCTCGGCCAGCTGCGCGTACTCCACCAGATCGGCCTTGGCCTGCGCGCGCCGCGACTTGAGAACATGCGCGCTGTAGTTCGGATAGGCGATCGCAGCAAGGATCGCCACGACCGCCACCACGATCATCAGCTCGATCAGGCTGAAACCGCGGGCCAGGCGGCCCGCCATGAACGGTGTGCGCATTGCAGTGGCTCCTGGTGCCAGCGTAGATGGAACGTCGATCACTGGATCTGCCTCCACGACTGGCGACCGCAGGGGTATGGCAGGTACATCGGATCCGCGCCAGCCACCGAAATCTGCATCATGCAGGCATCACCCGGAGGTTTCGGCGGCGGACTGCCAGGCTTGCCCGCATCCGGCGGCGCCAGCCGTGGCACCACCGAGGTGGTGACATCCCGAACCGGCGCGTTGCCGCCAGTGTTGAGCGCAACACCCGCCGTCCCTGCGCCCTGCGACTTTCCGTCCGGCGCGCCAAAGCGAACCTGCGACATCGATGCCTCGCCACTGCTGGCCTGGAGGCCGAACAACCAGTTCGAGCCATCCACCGAACAGCCCTGGGCCTCGGAAGGAATGTAGGTCGGGAAGAACACCACGCCGGAGACGATGCGCGGATTGCCCACGGCCCGCTCCTTGTTGGCGAGCGTCACTGTCCAGCCACGACTGACCGTGGGAATGCTGCCTGCACTCAGCGTGCGCAGGTTGTCGCTGATGCCGGCGGCATACGAACGCAGGTTGGCCGAAGTCAGTGTCGCGGTCGACAGGCCGACCTCGGTGTCGTTGATGCCGTACAGCGCCTGCAGCGCCGAATCGTTCTCGTCGCCGTAGTAGGAGAAGCTGCCGGTGCCGAAGATCAGCATCACACCGCCGGACGGCCCCGTGGTCACGGTCATGCCGCCGGTGATCGGCTGACGATAGGTCAGGCGATCACTCGCATCGACATGCGTATCGGTGGTGAACAAGGGCACCGTCGGTGCAGCATCGTTACGCAGGTCGAACTTCCAGACCGCGCCGCGCTTGTCGGCCGCATAGACAGTATCTGCCAGGCCATCGCGCACCTGTTCGTTCTGCCCCGCTCCACCCCAGCGATCGACCACGACGATGTTGCCCAGCCCATTGCTGCCGGCCGGCAGGTTGGTACCAGACTCGACGGCTTCGATCATGCGGATGGTCGGCGTGCTGCCGGCCACCATGTCCACCACGAACAGGACCGCCTTGCCGCTGCTGCTTTCATAACCATTGCCGAAGATCGCGCGGAAACTCACCGAACCGTCTGCGTTCTTCATCGGCACGATCACCGGCTTGCCCAGTACATGGCCGATGTTGGCCCGTACTTCGCTGTCCAGCGCCGAGTTCAGATCGCTGATCTCCCACAGCAGCGAACCGGTTCCCCCGAAGCTGCCCGGATCGGACACATCCAGTGCGAACACGCTGCGCCCGCCCGCGCCGGCAGTACCCACCAGCGAGGTGGTCCAGCCATTGCTGCCATAAGTGTCGCTGACCGTTATCGGGCCATCGACGTAGTAGCGATGCTGGAAGCGCTGGGTGTTCTCATTGGTCGGATCGTAGGGCAGCAGCAGATTGCCCATATGGCCCAGCGCGGTGGACGGAATGTAGGCGAACAGCTCCTTGCCGCCGTCACTGTCCATTTCCCCATCCGCGCCCATGCCGCCATCGAAGGCATGCAGCATGCCGTCATTGGCACCGGCATAGACCATGTAACGACGATCATCCCGCTTGGTGGTCATGTACTCGGCGTAGCTGCTGCCGATCGCACCCGGCAGACGGCGGAAACCATAGTCGTCCAGGGGCGAGCTCAGCACCGGCGTGGAGGTGATGATGTCGCCCAGCACGGTGGTGCGGTCACGCAGCTTGCCGCCATTGCGCTTCTCGTTGCCGGTGGCACCCCGCAGATAGGCCACCGCCGTAGCCGAGTCGGTGGCCAGCGTGGTGATCTCGGATTCAGAGCAGATCCTCATGCCCGGATACAGCGAGCCCGACTTGTCGCACAGATTGGCCAGGCTGACGTTGCCACCGGAGAAATCCACCAGCGCGCCGTTGCGCCAGAAACGGATGCGGCGTGAATCGGCCGCCGGCATCTGCGCGGAGGCTTCCCAGGCCTCCTCCGAAATGACCTTGCGGGTGGATTCTTCCACCTTCAGGTTGAAGGCGTGCAGTTTGCCGTACCAGTCGGTGCCGTTGTTGGTCGCTTCGTAGAACGGCTCCACCGACAACGAGCCTACGCCGATGCGCGCGCCGGTCAGCGAACGCGAGCCGGACGGCGTGGCGCCCTGGGCGACATTGCTGATGATGCGGCGCATCGCAGCGGTGATATCGCCCGGACGCGTGGCATTGACCATTTCGCCGCGGGTGTCATACACCGCGTTCCACAACTCATCGACCGCTTCCGGCTTGAGATCCTGCGTCGACGTGGGGAAGTTCGGCTTGTTCACATAGGGATTGGGGCTGAGGACCCACGGCCGTTTCGGCTCCGGCAGGTACTTGACGCCGAACTCCTTGCCCAGCGTACCCAGGGTCACGCCGTAGAAATTCATGTGCAGGTGCGTCTGGCAGTCCAGCGCCGGGTCTGGATTGGCGCCCTTGCACTCGGAAGGCACTGGAACGGAATTGGTCTCCTTGGTATCCACCAGGGACTTTTCGTAGTACGGCGCCACCAGGTCCTTCATCAATGTCCTGTTTTCGGTCTCATTGATGTAGCCGTCGGTGAACAGCATGCCGGCGTTCTTCTGGCACGACAGCAGCACCGGCGCTTTCGCGTCGGTACGCTTGAACTGCTGCCCCAGGTAATCGGCGGCCGATCGATTGGGCGTACTGCTACTGGCCCGCATGTCCTTCATGATGTCATCGAGAAGCGTCGACTTCTCATCATCATTGGTCATGTTGTACATCGTGACGTTACGCCGGTTGTTGATGCGGAACCAGCCGACTCGCAGGTTGGTCTGGTCATGCAGCGCAGTGGTGGCTGCGCCGATCAGCGATTCGCGACGCGTCCGATACAGGCTGAACCATCGGGCGAAGTTGCCCATGGCCTGGTTGTACTTGGCCGTATTGTTGCCGAAATTGGCGAGCTTGATTTCGTACTTGTACAGGGTGCCCGGGCGACCACCGACAGGATTGGTCACCGCGACCGGTGACGCGGTATAGCCATAGTCTTCAGGCAACGTAGCCCGATCCACCAGATAGAACGTGGCCGGGAAGAACACCATGGCCGCACTGCAGTTCCCGGTGAGGGTCACGGCCTTGGAGCCGACCACGCTGAAACCGCCGTCGGTCGAGCTGTTGTTGCGGTTCAGATCACCACAGCGGTCGCGTTCGATACGCGTGCCGGACGGCAGCACCATGCCGCTGTAGAACTGGAATCGCCAGGCCACGTTGCTGCCATTGACCACGATGGCATTACTCGTCGAATCGGCGGTCAGGTTCAGCGTACCCGTCTTCAGAGAGAAGGCGCCGCTCGGCCGAGGATCCAGCGGCGCACTCTTGGGATCGATGCCCTGTTTCGGGAAGTCGGCATTGGGTTCCGGAAGGCCCGTCTTCCAGTAAGAGTATGTTTCGCGTGGATCGAAGTAGGAGGCATTGACGTCCGGAGAGCGTGCGAAACCGTAAGCATCCAACGGCGGAAGTGCCAGATTGGAGTCCCGACCGTAGCTTGGAAACACATAGTGGTACAACAGCCCGCGATCAACGTAGCCGTTGGCCTCGCTGCCCGTGTAGAAGCTCTTGCCGCCCCAGCGGTAAACGCCGTCGCGGGTATTGTTCAGCACTTCCCAAAGCATCGAACCGGAATCGTCCAGCGCCATCAGGAACGCTGGCGGCGTCTGCACCTGGATGTTCAGCGGCGCCTGCGCCAGCGTACCCTGGGCCTGGGCGGCCATCAGGCTGTAGATGAAATAGCCTCCCCCCAGCGCCAGTGCGGCGCCGCCTGCGGCCATGAAGCGGAATTTGCGCGAAGCCATGGCCTGCGTCCTCAGAGTTTGAATACGGTATCGATCACCACCGACGACGAGCTCGCATCGGCATCGTCGGTAGCGAACCCGGTGATCTGGTAGATCGGTGTGGTGTCATCCAGCGGCCGGCCCATGTCCAGCGACGATTCGCCGACCACGCAGCTGTCGATCTGCCGCACGTTGACGGCCGGCGCCGTCTCGTCGCGCCGGTCCTCCGCCCAACTGGCCGGATCGAAACCGTCATCGCAGACACGCGATACGTCCCCCGCCTGCAGCAGACTGCCCTCGCTCACGCTTTCGCGGTTGGTGATCTGCTCGACCGAACGCTCGGCCGCCCGCACCACGCCTTCCGAATTCTGGAAGGCGCGGTTGGCCGCCCGGTAGTTGGCCGCCATCTTTTCCTGCATGCCGGCCACCTGCATGCCGGCAATTCCGAGCAGCGCCAGCAGGATGAGCATCACCAGGGCCACATACAGCACCGCACCGCGCTGCTGGGCGGGAGCGGCGACAGGCCGGAAGGAACGCGGGAAAGGAGTCATGGTCAGTTTCCGAACAGGCGATTGCGCAGCGCAATCGACACTTCATAGCTGGAGCGGTAATGACCGTCGGACTTGTCGCCGTTGGCAAAGCCCACACCGAGCACAGACAGCGCATTGGCCGAGCGGGTCGAGGACGACGGCGACGGACTGCGTGCCAGCAGCCCCACCTGCACCTGTCCCACGCGCAGCCATTGCGCGGCACCCGCGGCATCGGCATCGGTGCTGACGCCATCGGCCGCAGCGAACTGCGTGATGTTGCCGGCTGGCGGCGTGTCCAGGCCGATGTTGGCGGTGTTGTCCAGGCCGTACATCAACTGCAGGCTTTCGATGCCTTCCACCAGTTCTTCGTTGATCGAGTAGGCGCCATCACTGTCGGCACGCGCGCGGCGCAGGCCCGGCTGCTTCGTCTCCGGATTGATGCCCACGTAATAGACCATCGACTCGGCGCGATACAGCATCGTCTGCCCGGTGGGCTGCGCGGCATAGCGCGACAGGTCAAGCGAGGCAGCGGTGACCCGTGCGGCACTCAACGTACCCGCGAACACATCCGCGTGGCCGCAGTCGGCGATGCCGAACAGCGTCGGATCGCCCACGCCACCGCCGGTCAGGCGGGCGACGCGGGTGCTGTCCATGTCCAGCAGCGCATTGCCGCCGTCCGCGGAAATGGCCGTGACCGGCACGCCTTCCGGAGCGAAGAAGCGCAGGACCAGCACATCGCTGCCGCCGGCCGGTGCCGGGATGAGCCCTTCGATCGCGGTAGGCAGGCCGGTCGGAGCCGACCAGTCCGCCCCCAGCGTCAGGCTCCCGCCCGGCGTCGTCTCGGGCGCATCGAAGCCCTGGATGGACACGCTGAAATCCAGCGGACTGCCATCGCCCGAGGTTGCTCCCAGGTGTGACACCGGGTCACCCTGGTTCTTCACCACGTGGGCCTGGTCGTTGACGCAGCCCATGTGTCCGGCCATGCGGATGTCGCGCTCCAGGAAATCCAGCGCGAAACGTGCGTTCTCCTGCACGCGGGAGGCGCCCTCGGACAGGCGGGAGGCCGTCTGCGAGGCGATGAACACCTGGACCACGCCCAGCATCAGCACGAGGCTGATCACCAGCGCGACCATCAGTTCAACCAGCGACAGGCCGGTCATGGCGGCACGACGGTTCATGGCCATGCTCACAGCTCCGTATCCAGGGCGAAGGTGGTGGCCTTGTCCGGATCGTCCGGATCCCAGCGCTGGTCGCTCCAGCTGACGGCCACCCTCACGTTGCCGCCGTTGTAGGTGACTTCCGCGCCGGCGTCATCACCCAGCGCCTTCACCACCTGGCACTGCCAGCGCGCGACCTTGGCGGAAATGGCGACGTCGCCGGTATCGGCACTGCACGCCTTCTCGGCGGTCTTGCTGCCTGCGGCAAACGACGCGGTGGTATACCACGCCGCCTGATAGCGGTTGCTGCGCATCTGCTCGGTCAGGTCATAGGCAAGATTGGTGGCCTGGGTACGGTAGTTGGCGCTCTGCACGAAGCGGACGTTCATGGTCTGCAGCAGCGCGAAACCCAGCAGGCCGAATGCCAGCACGATGATGGCGATCAGCACTTCCAGCAGGGTGAAGCCCCCTGCCTGCCGCGCGCGGACGGAACGGGATTTCATGGGCAGGCTTCCTTGGTGCTGCGGATCTGCCCGGAGGCGTTCACCGTCAATGTGCGCTTGTGCAGCGCGTCCTTGCTGCAGACATCCGGCTCCAGCAGGATCTGCTGATCGGCGCTGGCCCTGCGGCGCCCACGGCCATCGAAGGCGATCACCTCCGACGGCCCGCTGACCGTCAGCTTCGGGCTTCCATTGACGAAGCGCAGGACGGTCTCGCCCGACGACATCTCGCCATCACCGTTGGTATCGGCGAAGGCCAGCATGCCGCCAGACCAGCTGCCGTCGCAGCTGGCGCCATCGCTGCTGCCGCACACGCCGCCGCCGCGGTTGCTGCGGATCGCCTCGCTGCGGGCCAGGCTGAGCAGGCCCAGGATTTCATTGTTGCCCGAGGTCACCCGGCTGGAACGCAGGGTGCCCTGGAAGCTCGGAAACGCGATCGCGGCCAGGATCGCCACCACGGCGATGGTGACCATCAGCTCGATCAACGTGAAGCCGCTTTCCCGGCGCAAAGACATTGGACGCTCCCCAGCGTGTTGATGGCCACGATGGGCCATCGCCCTGCCACCGGCAAGCGGCGGCAGGATGAACGGTCAATCCGGGACGACGGGCGTCAAAGGCTTGACGACCCGCCCTTCCCTTTCCGGCCCGGCGCGAGCCCCATCGCGCCGGCGCAGGCTCAGGCCAGCACCTGGTAGCAGGGCTGGTATTCGCCGGAGATCTTCATCCGGCGCTGTTCGACGAAGGCGCGCAGCAGCGCGTCCAGGGCCTGCATCATGTCGGTGTCGCCGTGGATCTGGAACGGCCCGAACTGCTCGATGCGGCGCATGCCGTCTTCCTTCACGTTGCCGGCCACGATGCCCGAGAACGCCCGGCGCAGGTCGGCCGCCAGCGCGTGCGGCGCACGCCCGTGGTGCAGGTCCAGTGCGGCCATCGCCTCGTGGGTCGGCACGAACGGCTGCTGGTACTCCCACGGAATCTCGATCGACCAGTTGAAGAAGAACGAATCCTTCTGCGCCAGGCGGTGTTCGCGCACGCGCTTGATGCCGTTGGCCATCTTCTTCGCCACCGCCACCGGGTCACCGATGATGATCTCGTAGCGCTCGGCGGCTTCATCGCCCAGGGTAAGGCGGATGAAGCGGTCGATCTGCTCGAAGTACGGCGCGGCCACGGTCGGGCCGGTGAGGATCAGCGGGAACGGCAGGTCCTTGTTTTCCTCGCGCAGCAGGATGCCGAGCAGGTACAGGATTTCCTCGGCGGTACCGACGCCACCGGCGAACACGATGATGCCGTGGCCGATGCGGACGAAGGCCTCCAGGCGCTTCTCGATGTCCGGCATGATCACCAGGTGGTTGACGATCGGGTTCGGCGACTCGGCGGCGATGATGCCCGGCTCGGTCAGGCCGATGTAACGCGTCACGGTACGGCGCTGCTTGGCGTGGGCGATGGTGGCGCCCTTCATCGGGCCCTTCATCGCGCCCGGGCCGCAGCCGGTGCAGATGTCCAGGCCGCGCAGGCCCAGCTCGTAGCCCACCTGCTTGGTGTACAGGTATTCGTCGCGCGAGATCGAGTGGCCGCCCCAGCACACCACCAGGTTCGGGTCGCCCGGGTTGAGGATGCGGGCGTTGCGCAGCAGGCCGAACACCGCGTTGGTGATGCCTTCGGACGACTCCAGCTCGGCCGCATAGGCCGGTCCCATCTCGATGGCCATGTAGGCCAGGTCACGCACCACCGCGAACAGCAGTTCGGCCACGCCGCGGATGATCTCGCCATCGACGAAGGCCATCGCCGGCGCGTTGACCAGGTCGATGCGCACGCCGCGATCCTGCTGCGCCACCTGGATGTCGAAATCGGGATACAGATCGCGCGCCGCACGTGGATCGTCAGAGGCACTGCCGCTGGTCAGCACGGCCAGCGCGCAGCGGCGCAGCAACTCGTGCATGCCGCCGGCGGAGGCATCGCGCAGGCGCGCCACTTCGGCCCGCGACAGCACATCCAGCCCACCGCGCGGGTAGATCCGTGCGTCCTGCACCGGCAGCGCGCGGGCTGCTTTTTCGTTCGTGGTCATGTCCAATTTTTCGCTTCCTTCAAGGTTTCCGACTGTACTGCCGCCCCCTTAAAAAGCAAAACGGCCGGGAAACCCGACCGTTGGATATGTGCTGCCCGTGATCACCTACCCGGGACCGCTTCGGCGGCATTGGCGCCGCGCACATTTCTGGATGCTACGCCCATGCAGAGCCGCCCGCAAGGACTTTCGCCTGAACGGAAAACGGCCGGGTTTCCCCGGCCGTTTCCATTTACATCATCAGGCTCTGAAGGATCAGAACTTGTACTTCAGGGTCAGCTGCATCGACCAACGCGACACGCCGGTATTGCCCTTGTCGTTGTTGTTTTCCCGGATGGTCGGGGTATCGGTGCTGCCGGTGAAGTTGTAGATGTACTTGCCGGTGGCCGGATCGATACCTGCGTAGCTGGCCACGCGGGCGGTCGAGTTGAAGCCGTAATCTTCGATGCGGCCCCACTTCTTGTTGAGCAGGTTGCCGACATTCATGATGTCCAGCGCCAGCTCACCCTTGTGCTCCTTCACGAAGCCCGGGAATTCCTGGGCGATGTGCAGGTCGAAGCTGTTGACCCACTTGGTGCGGAAGGCGTTGGCCGGGGCGATCTGGCCCTGGTACTTCGCCAGCTGCGGGTTGGCGGCCAGCCAGTCGAAGAAGGCCTTCTCCATCGTCGCGCCGCCGGTGAACTTGACGTCGCCCGGGCCGTTCGGCACGTAGAACAGGTCGTTGAAGTAGCCGGCGCCGGTGGTGGCAGCGGCGTCGCCGTTCATGTCGTTGTAGTAGATGTAGCTGAACGGACGACCCGAACGACCTTCGTAGAACAGGCCCACGGTGGTGTTGTAGTTGCCGAAGAACGCCTTCTTCCAGTTGATCGAACCGGTCACGCGGTCCTTGATCGCGTAGCGCGAATCATAGGCCACGTTCTCGTTGGCGGTGCCGATCAGGGTGCTGCCCCAGTTGGAGGTGTTCTGCGAGCTGGTCAGCGGGCTGACTTCCTTCGCGGCGGTGTAGGTGTAGGCCAGCGACCAGCCCCAGTTCTCGGTCAGCGGCTTGTTCAGGCCGACGGTGAACTGGCGGCTGCTGCCCTTGTCGGTGTTGCGCATCAGTAGCACGTCGCCGATGTCATTCGGACGGTTGGCCTTGCCCCCCACGGTGCCACCGCCGACGGCGGTCGCGCCTTCGCGGATCGAGCAGTTGGTGCCGGCGCACGGCACGTAGCCCTGCGGGTTCCAGTACAGCTCACGACCGTCCTGGCCGATACGGGTGTACGACGGGCCACCAGCGTTCTTGTACAGGTCCAGGCGCTCGAAGTAGATGCCGCTCTTGACCTTGGTGTACAGGAACTCAGCCGACGCGACGATGCCGTACCACGGCAGTTCGTGGTCGAAGGCAAGGTTCGACTTCCACACCGACGGCAGTTTCAGGTCCGGCGCGGCGATGTCGACGTTCTGGCGAGCACCGGCACCTGCAGCCGGGATGTACGGCGGATTGGTGTTCGGGGTGAAAATGCCGGTCTGGTTACGAACGGTGTACTCGGTGTAGTTCAGGCCGGTGTTCTGGTAGGCACCTGCCAGCCACACGTTCGGGGCCGCGCCACCGAACAGGCCCACGCCGCCACGCAGCTGGGTCGGACGATCGCTGTCGAAGGTGTAGTTGAAGCCGAAGCGCGGCTGCACCAGCTTCTTGTCGGGCAGCTTGGTGTTGTCGTAGCCGTACAGCTCCATGATGCGCGGGTTGTACAGGCGCTGGTTGCTGAAGTCCGGCATGTCGACGCGGACGCCGCCCTGCACGGTCAGGTTGCTGTTGACCGCCCAGCTGTCCTGGATGAACAGACCGGTGTTCTTCAGGGTGTAATTGGCCGGGATGTCGTCGTAGCTGCCACCCGCGCGCGGGGCACGCACAACGTACTGGTTGACGCGGCCCGCTGCGAAATCAGCCAGGTTGTTGAACACATACGCGCCGTTGACGTTGCGGCCGTAGTAGTTCATCAGGTCGTTCTTGGAGTAGTCGAAACCGAACTTGACGGTGTGGTCGCCGATGTACCAGTTGGCGGCACCGAAGGCGCTCAGCTCCTTGCTCTCGACCGCATTGACATGCGAGTTCTGCTCGGTACCGAAGTACAGCGAGTCATTGCCGCTGGCACCGAAACCACGGACCTGGATCTGCGGCAGGCTGGACGGAGTGGTACGGACCGAGGTGTATTCCTTGTGCGAGATCTTGAACTCGGTCGAGAAGTTCTCGGACCAGTCGCTGAACAGTTCGCCCATCCAGGATTCGTAGGTCTTCGGCTGCTGGTACCAGAAGGTGCTCAGCGAGATCGCGCTGTTGCTGATCTGCGGGAAGCGGACGACGTTCTGCTCGAGCTTGTTGTAACGCACCGCGGCGCGGTGGTTCTCGTTGATGTTCCAGTCGATCTTCAGCGCGTACTCTTCCACCTCGGTCTTGTTGGCCGGGGGATTGAGCGAGCCTGCGTCGAAGCCGTAGCCGGTGGCGATCTGCTGCGCACGGGCGATGTCGGCGTCGGTGATGGTGCCCTTGCCGTACGGCGAATCGGTCAGGCTGACGCCCGGAGCAGAGCGCTCCATCTTCTCGTAGTTGGCGAAGAAGAACAGCTTGTCCTTGACGATCGGGCCGCCGAAGGTCATGCCGTAGGTCTTCTCGTCATCGAAGCCGTTGAAGCGGACGCCGTCCAGCTCCTTGCGGACCATGTCCTTGTCGCGGTACGCGTAGTACACGGTGCCGCCGAAGTTGTTGGTACCCGACTTGGTCACCGCATTGATCACCGCACCGGTACCACCGGCGATGGTGGTGTCATAGTTGGCGATGTCGATGTTGATTTCCTGGATCGCATCCATCGACACCGGCTGACGCTCGGTCGGCAGGTTGTTGGATTCCAGGCCGAACGGGTCGCCGGCGCCGATGCCGTCGATGCGGATGGCGTTGTAACGGGTGTTCTGGCCACCGACCGAGATCGCGCCGTCAGCCTTGCTGACCTGCGAGATGCGCGGATCCAGGCGGATGTAGTCCTGGATGTTGCGGTTCACCGACGGCAGCGACTCCAGCGTCTCGCGGTTGACGTTGGTGCCGGTGCCCATCTTGTAGGCGCTGAACAGATCGCTGCCCACGGCAGCGGCAACAACATTGACAGCGTCCAGGTTGGTGGCAGCCAGGTCACCGCCCAGGTTGGCGTTGACGGTGTTGACCTGGTTCAGGTTCAGGTAGACACCTTCTTCGGTCTTGGTGCCAGCACCCGGCTTGGTGATGGTGATGGTGTACGGACCACCCACGCGCAGGCCGCGCGCATTGTATCGACCCGACGCATCGGTGGTGGCACGCGAAACGGTGCCCGACTCGGTGTGGGTGATGGTGACTTCAGCACCGGCGACAGGCTGGCCTGCGGCGGACATCACCTGGCCGCCGACACCGGCGGAGGTGCTCTGGGCGAAGGCGGGAGCGGCGGCGAGTGCAGCCACGAGACCAAGGGTAAGCTTGGACATCCGGAGTGGGTGGGTCATTTTTCGGTAGCCTCGATGCGAGTTGGCGATGGCGGAAAAAAAGCGCATCCAAACAGCCCTGCGGGTGGCTGGTCGGAGAGTTATCTGGGGTTCCCTACCGCTTGGCTGAAGGCAGCCATAACGGTTAACACTAGATTAACACGCTACGCCATCAATGTGACGGTTGTGCGACAAACGGCACCAGATCGCAACGCAATCGTGACGGGTTCTTCACTCCGCCTTTCCCCGGGGCTCACTCGCCGGGAAACGCTCCGCTGGCATCGAGAATCCGCCCCCGCCAGGCATGGCCGGCGCGGGACAACAGGGTTACCGCCGCGGAGGCTGCGGCTTCCGGGCCCTGCGCGGCCGGATCCTGGTCAACCGAATAGGCCCGGGCACGCAGCGCCGTACGCAGCGGCCCCGGGTACAGGCCACTGACCCGCACCGGGCTGCGGCCGAGCTCGTCATGCAGGCTGGTGATCAGGCCCCGCAGGCCATGCTGGGCCACACCATAGCCACCCCAGTAGGCCTGCCCGACCCGCTCCGGGGCGTCGACGGCAAACACCAGAGCGGCATCCTCACGTTGCCGCAGCAGCGGCAGGCAGGCCTGGGCCAACCACGCCGGGGCGGTCAGGGTGACGTGCACCGCGCGGGCGAAACTGGCCGGATCGGCCAGCTCGAACGGGGTCAATCCGGGAAAGTGCGCGGCGCAGACCAGCAGCCCGTCCAACCGCCCCAGCTCGCGCTGGAGCGCCTGGGCCAGTTCGGCATAGTCGTCCGGGCCTGCTCCTTCCATGTCCAACGGGTACAGCAGCGGTTCCGCGCCAACGGCCTGGACCTGGGCGTAGACCCGATCCAGCCGGCGCGGCTTGCGCCCGAGCAGCACCACCGTGGCGCCGGCGGCCGCGGCAGCCACCGCCGCCGCACTGCCCAGGCCACCGCCCGCACCGGCAACCAGCACCACGCGATCCTGTAACGGGCGGCCATCGAGCGCCCCGTCGGTCAGTGACGTCGATGGCCAGGCACTCATCCCTGGGTCGCCTCTTCGACGATGCGCTTGAGCTCGCCGGACTCGAACAGCTCCAGGACGATGTCGCAGCCGCCGATCAGCTCACCATTGATGAACAGCTGCGGGAAGGTCGGCAGATTGGAGAAGCGTGGAAGGTTGGCGCGGATCTCGGGCTCTTCCAGCACGTTGACGGTGCGCAGGGCGACGGCGCCGGCCGCCATCAATGCCTGTACGGCGCGGCTGGAGAAGCCGCACATCGGGTACTGCGGGGTGCCCTTCATGAACAGCACGAGCGGGTAACGATCGACCTCGGCCTGGATTTGCTGCATCACCGCCACAACCACACTCCTTGCTTCGCCGGACAAACCGACCGCGGTGGTCGGCTAGACTGCCCACGGTAGCCGCCATTGTAAGCGGATGGAACCGGCTGCCGCCGCCCCTCTGGCCACGAACCTGTCCATGCCCGTCGAATTGCCCGCCCTGCCCTACCTTTCCGGCTCCCTGCAGCCACACCTGTCCGCACAGACCCTGGAACTGCACCACGGCCGCCACCACCGCGCCTATGTCGATGCGGTCAACGCCGGCATCCTGGGCACCGAGTGGGAAGAGGCGTCACTGGAAGAGATCGTCCGCCACGCCCAGGGCAAACTGTTCGATGCCGCCGCCCAGGCCTGGAACCACGGCTTCTACTGGCAGTGCCTGCGCCCTCGCGGCGGTGGTGAACCGCAGGGCCGGCTGGCCGAACTGGTCAAGCGCCAGTTCGGCGACGCGCAGCGCCTGCGCGAGGAATTCAACCGCACCGCGCTGGGCCTGTTCGGCTCGGGCTGGGTGTGGCTGGTGCAGCACCCGGGCGGGCAGCTGGGCATCCAGGCCACCCGCAATGCCGGCACCCCGCTGACCGGCGACAGCACCCCGCTGCTGTGCTGCGACGTCTGGGAGCACGCGTACTACACCGACTACCAGAACGACCGTGGGCGTTACCTGGATGCGTTCTGGCAGATGGTCAACT
>NZ_JAOEDV010000034.1:0-43739 GCF_029837545.1 Stenotrophomonas sp. GD04024
CAGCCGCCAGCGGCTGGGCCGGGCCCCGGAGGGGGTTCACGGCGTCCCCCGCGAACCCACCCCGGCCGGCCAGGCGCGGCTTTTGATGTTCACGGCCAACCCGCCACGAGGGGCTGCGCCGTTCGCGGGAAACCCCTCAGTCGTCCGCGGACACCGTCCGCCCCGACGCCCACGCCCGCAGTGCCTCCACCTGTTCGGCCATCAGCACCGACAGCGGCCGCGTGGCACGGATCTCGGTCATCAGCAGCTCGGTGTCGAGCGGCCGGCTTTCCGCATGCGCTGCATACAGGCCGGCCACGATCGCCTGTTCGATCTCGGCACCGGAAAAACCGTTCGCCGCCGCGGCCAGCGCCGGCAGTGCGAAGTCATCGGCGTTGAGCTGGCGCCGGCACAGGTGCAGCCGCAGCAGTTCCACGCGGACGTCCGGGGCGGGCAGGTCGACGAAGAAAATTTCGTCGAAACGGCCCTTGCGCAGCAGTTCGGCCGGCAGCTCGTGCACCTGGTTGGCGGTGGCGACGATGAACACCGGCGCCTTGCGCTCAGCCATCCAGGTCAGCAGGTAACCGAGCACGCGGCGCGACACGCCGCCGTCCTCGCCACCGGTTGCCAGCCCCTTCTCGATCTCGTCCATCCACAGCACGCACGGTGCCAGCTGCTCGGCCGAGGCCAGCGCCTGGCGCAGGTTGGCCTCGGTCTCGCCGTGGTACTTGTTGTACAGCGCGCCCACGTCCAGGCGCAGCAGCGGCACGCCGAAACCGGCGGCGGTGGCCTTGGCCAGCATCGACTTGCCGCAGCCCTGCACGCCCAGCAGCAGCATGCCGCGCGGCGGGTCCAGCCCGGCCGGGGCCGAGCCGGCGATGAAGGCCACCCGGCGCTGGTTGATCCAGCGCTTGAGCCGGTTGGCCCCGGCCACGTCGCCGAAGCGCGCGCTGTCATGCTCGAAGAACAGGTGCCCGCTGCGGTTGAGCAGCTCGAACTTCAGCCGTGCCAGCTGCGGCAGGTCGTCGTCGCGCAGCGCGCCGTCGGCGTAGATCAGCTGGCGCGCGATGCGCCGGGCATCCACCAGGCTCAGGCCCTGCAGGTTCTTCAGGATCTTCTTCACCGCTTCGCTGTCGACTTCCACGCGGCGGCCGCCGTGCTCGCGCGCGTAGGCGTCGGCCTCCTCGCGCAGCATCTTCAACAGCGCGTTGGCATCGGGCAGGCGCGGGTTGAAGCGCACCGCCAGCGCTTCCAGCTCGGCCGGCAGTTCCACCTTGGCACCGATCAGCACCAGGACGTGCGGCTCGCTGTGGCGGCGCTGGATCAGGTCGCGCAGCGCGCGCTGGTGGCTGGCATAGCCCAGGTAGGGGTGGAAATCGAGCAGCAGGTAGACCCCGCGCTGGTCCGCCTGGCGGATCATCTGCAGCGCTGCGCTGGCATCGGGGGGACCGACCGGCGGGTCTTCGCTGTCCAGGTCGATGCGGCGCAGGCCCTCGGTGATCGACCAGCGGTGCAGCGCCCGCCACACGTGCATCAGCGTCTGCCGGAACAGCTCGACGATGCGGCCCTCGTCCTGGGTTTCGATCACGATCAGGGGGGTATTGGCGCGGATCAGTGCGCTCAGGTCCTGCAGCTCGCTCATGCCGGTTCGATCCTTCGGGGGCGCCACGATAGCAAAGGCAAGCGGCGCAGGTTCAGCGCGGCGCTACCTCCCGTCACCACCGCCGGTGTACGCTCGGGGCACGTACCCGGAAGCGAGGCTGGCATGAAGACGATCCTGGTGGCCGGTTCCAAGGGCGGGGTGGGCAAGACCACCGTCGCCACCCACCTGGCCGCGTACGCGGCATTGCAGGGCAAGGCCACGGTGATCGCCGATGCCGACCCGCAGGGCTCCAGCACCCGCTGGGCGCAACGGCGTGCCGGGCTGGAAAGCGCGGTGCTTCCCATCGACGTGCATCGCAAGAAGCACTGGGCGCAGAAGCTGCCCGACGGCGCCGAAACCGTCATCATCGATGCGCCGGCGGGTGCATTGGCCGACGATATCCCCCATTTCCTTGACGCTGCCGACGCGGTGGTGGTGCCGGTGCTGCCTTCGGCGCTGGATATCGAAGCCATCGTCGGTTTCCTCAACAGCCTGGCCCAGAACCCGCGGGTGCACAGCCGCAAGCTGCCGGTCGGGCTGGTCGTGAACCGTACCAAGCCCTGGACCCAGACTTCGCAGCAGGCCCTGCAGATGCTGGCCGAATGGCCCTACCCGGTGGTCGCGCAGCTGCGTGACAGCCAGAGCTACGTGGTCATGACCGGCCTCGGCCGCAGCCTGTTCGACTACCGGTCGGCCCAGGTGCGCGAGCACCAGGCCGATTGGGAGCCCCTGCTGTCGTGGCTGAAACTTTGATATCGGCGTCACTTTTCCTGCTGCATCCTCTTCTTCATGGAAACCCGCGATGCGTGAACTGATCCTGCTGCGCCATGCCCATGCCGAACCGGCCACCCCCGGCCAGGCCGACCTCGACCGGCCGCTGTCGCCGGTGGGGCTGGCCGAAGCCGAAGCCGCCGGCAAGTGGCTGAAGGAAAACAATCTGCTGCCGGACTGCGTGCTGTGCTCGCCGGCGCGGCGTACCCGCGAGACCCTGGAAGCCGTGCTTGGCACCATCGGCTACGTCGAGAAGCGCCTGGAAGACCGCATCTACGAAGCGACCCCCGGCACCCTGGCGGCACTGGTGGATGATCGCCGTGACCTCGACCGGGTGCTGATCGTCGGCCACAACCCGGGCCTGGAACGCCTGGTGGCGTTGATGACCGAGGGCAGCAGCAGCGACTACCGCGGCATGCCGCCGGCCGGCATCGCCGTGCTCGGCTTCCCGCGTGAGGCCGCGATCGAACCGGGCGTGGCCAGCCTGAACGCGTTCTGGTGGCCGTGATCCGATGAGCCTGGCGCGGCGCGGCCGCTTGCTGCTGCCCGCGCTGCTGGCACTGGGCCCGGCCTGGGCCGTGGTGCCGCCGCCGACCCCGTTGCCGCCGGTGGCGGCCGAAGCCCCGCGCATGCTGCGCCTGGATACCGTGCGTTCGCAGATCGGCTTCGAGGTGCGCACCCGGTTCGGGCAACGCATCGAAGGCGTGTTCCCGCACTTCGAGGGCCGCATCGAGATCCTTTCCGATGGCCGGCACCAGGTGCACCTGAAGATGTTCACGCGCTCGGTCGAGATCCCGGGCAAGGCGCGCTATACCGGCTGGATGCGGGGCGAGGAATTCTTCGATGCAGGCCGTCATCCGGTGGTCGAGTTCGACTCGCTGCCGTACTGGCCGGAGACCGTGGAAAACGGGGGCGACATTGATGGCCGCCTGACCCTGCGCGGGATCAGCCACCCGGAGAAACTGAAGGTCGAGAAGGCGGAGTGCGCCCGACCCGGCTATGATTGCGACGTCGTCAGCCGCGGTACCGTGCAGCGAGGCCGGTATGGCATGGACAGCTGGCAGCTTGCCTTGAGTGACCGAGTGACCTTCGTATTGCGTGCGCGCCTGAGCGAGGCGCCGAAACCGTGAACCTCCTGCTGCGTGTACTGGCGCTGGCAACCGTGTTGCTGGGCAGCGGTTGTGCATCGCTCTCGCATGCCGAGCGCGACCGTGCCGAAGCGATCGCCGTGCAGGCGCGCTCGGCCGTGGTCGATTGCCAGCGTGCCGACCGCTGCGCTCAGGACTCGCCGCTGCGGGCACTGGCCGGCCGCGCGTTCACCGAATCCACCCCGGAGCGGCCGCGCCACTACGCGACTCTGCTGGATGAAGGCGAAGGTGCTCTGGTGGCGCGCCTGAACCTGCTGCGCAGCGCCACCCGCAGCATCGACCTTCAGACCTACATCTTCGACAAGGACGACAGCGCCCGGCTGGTCATCGACGAGCTGCTGGCCGCATCGCGCCGCGGGGTGAAGGTGCGGGTGCTGATCGACCAGCTCTCGGCGATCTCCGACCTGCAGATCCTCGGTGCGTTGTCCGGTGCGCACCAGAACTTCCAGCTGCGGGTCTACAACCCGACCTTCGGCAAAGCCAGGCTGAACTACTTCGACTACGCCGGCAGCGTGCTGTGCTGCTTCCGCCGTTTCAACCAGCGCATGCACAACAAGCTGCTGGTGATCGACGATGCGATCGGCGTGGTCGGCGGCCGCAACTACCAGGACGACTATTACGACTGGGACCGCGAGTACAACTTCCGCGACCGCGACGTGCTGATCGCCGGCCCGGAAGCACGTGCGATGGCGGCCAACTTCGATGCGTTCTGGCGCGCCCACCGCAGTGTGCCGGCCGAACGCCTGAACGACGTCGGCCGCACCCTGCTGCGCGAGGGCGTGCCGATCCTGCCGCCGGCCACTTTCCGCCGCCCGGAACGGGTGCAGCGGGTCAGCGCCGAGGCCAACGACAACGAGTTCGTCACCCGTTCCTTCGTCGATACCGCGCTGCCGGTGGCCTCGGTGCGCTACGTGGCCGACCTGCC
This sequence comes from Stenotrophomonas sp. GD04024, assembly GCF_029837545.1. NCBI lineage: Bacteria > Pseudomonadati > Pseudomonadota > Gammaproteobacteria > Lysobacterales > Lysobacteraceae > Stenotrophomonas > Stenotrophomonas sp. GD04024. The sequence continues at coordinate 4,466 of NZ_JAOEDV010000034.1, forward strand.
GCGCAAGCACCGCCGCGAGCAGCCCGACGCGCCGCTGGCCGGCCAGCACGTGACCGAACCGCAGCTGGATGCACTGATTGCCAGCGCGCAGAAGGAAGTGATCCTGCAGACGCCCTACCTGGTGCTGTCCAAGCCGGCGCAGAAACTGTTCCGCGAGCTGCGCAAGCGCCCGCAGCCCCCGCGCGTGGTGGTGTCCAGCAACAGCCTGGCCGCCACCGACAACCCGATCGTGTATGCGCTGTCGTACAAGTACAAGCGGCGCAACATGCGCGAACTGGGCTTCAACATCTTCGAATACAAGCCGTTCCCGCTGGATGCGCCGGTCGACTACCGCAACCTGCTGCCCGACCCGATCACCGCACCCGACGGCGAGGACGATGGCGGGCGCAATCCGTTGCTCGGCGGCAGTGCCGCCGGCAGCAACGCCGGAGGGGGCAGCACCGGGCGCACGCTACCGGCCAGCAAGCAACAGGCCGTGGTGAACCACCCGCGCACCGGCAGCGCCTACCAGAATGCGCGGGAACGCCGCCGCGCCGCCGGCAGCGAAGTGGAGACGCGGCTGCTGCGTACCGAGACGCGGCCGTCGTTCCTCGGCAGCAAGGCGGTCAACAAGCCGCTGCCGGTCACCCGCAAGGGCGCGCGCATGGGCCTGCATGCGAAGTCGCTGGTGGTCGACCGCCGCATCGGGGTGGTCGGCACCCACAACTTCGATCCACGCAGCGAGAACTACAACACCGAAGGCGCGGTGATCATCGATGACCCGGTGTTTGCCGAGCAGCTGGCCCAGAGCATCCTGCGCGATACCCATCCGCAGAACTCCTGGACGGTGGCGCCACGGGCCAAGCCGCCGGTGCTGTCGGGCCTGAACTACAGCGTCGGCAAGGCGTCCGAAGCGCTGCCGATCCTCGATTTCTGGCCCTGGCGCTATGCCACCGACTACGAATTCAAGCCCGGCCCGGAGTGCCCGCAGCCGCTGCCGCGGCAGGACCCGGCCTTCCACACCTGCTACGTCGCCGTCGGCGACTTCCCCGAAGTCAACGTCGGCCCCAAGTGGCTGCTGGTGCGCATGCTGACCGCATTCGGCGCCGGCCTCGTTCCCATCCTCTGAAGGTACCCGCATGGCCCAGGTATTCCGCGAAGCCGTTTCCATCGAGCAGCTCAACGCGCTCAGCCGCAGCACGGCGATTGAATCCCTGGGCATCGTCTTCAGCGCGGCCGGCGAGGACTGGCTGCAGGCGACCATGCCGGTGGACGAACGCACCCGCCAGCCCTACGGCATCCTGCACGGCGGCGCCTCGGTGGTGCTGGCCGAGACCCTGGGCAGCAGCGCCGGCAACCTGTGCGTGGAGACCGGCAAGCAGATCTGCGTGGGCCTGGAGATCAACGCCAACCACGTGCGTGCGGTGCGCTCGGGCACGGTCACCGGCACCGCCCGCGCGCTGCACGTGGGCCGCAGCACCCAGCTGTGGGAGATCCGCATCGAGGACGAGCAGGGCCGCCTGGTATGCATCTCGCGGCTGACCCTGGCGGTGGTGGCCGCCGGCCACGGCTGAGCCCCTGGCGGGCGCGTTGACGGCGGCGGAACCCAGCGTTCCCCGCCGATTGCCCCGGTCGATCGGTGTTATGGCCTAAATCGGCTGGCAGCGATGACGGCCCTCCGGTATCGTGCGCGGATGACTTCCCCCACTCCGGCCCCCCGTGGCGGCGTGGCGCGTGTGTGCCGTTACCTGTACCGCGTACCGCTGCTGTTGGTCCACATCATCGTGTTCCTGCCGCTCATCCTGATCGGCATGCTGCCGCCGTGGGGCGAACTGCGCGTGGGCGACGCCACCTTCGGCGCCAAGGTGGTCAACTGGTGGCAGGGCGGGCTGATGTGGATCTTCGGCTTCCGCCTGGCGCAGATCGGCCAGCCGCTGCCCGGCGCGGTGCTGTTCGTCGCCAACCACGTCAGCTGGGTCGACATCTGCATCCTTCACAGCCAGCGCATGATGGGCTTCGTCGCCAAGCGCGAGATCGCCAGCTGGCCGCTGGTCGGTTGGCTGGCCGCGCGTGGCCAGACCATCTTCCACCAGCGCGGCAACACCGAATCGCTCGGTGGGGTGATGCAGGTGATGGCCGACCGCCTGCGCGAAGGCAAGGCGGTGGGCGTGTTCCCGGAAGGACGCACCCGCGGCGGCCACGAAGTGGGGCCGTTCCATGCCCGCATCTTCCAGGCCGCGGTCGAGACCGGCGTGCCGGTGCAGCCGGTGGCACTGGTCTACGGAGTGAAGGGCGACGCACAGACCATCGTCGCGTTCGGCCCCGGCGAGAGCTTCTTCGCCAATTTCCTGCGCCTGCTCGGTGAGCCGGCGCGACGTGCGGAAGTGCACTTCCTGGCACCGATCGGTGCGCAGGACCTGGAAGGCCGTCGGCGCATCGCGGAGACTTCGCGCGCGCGCATCGTGGCGGCCATGAGCACCGGGTGAGCGCACGGTGGCCCTGATCCCGCCACCTGTACTGGACGCCGGCACGCCGACGCTGCACGCGGCTGACTACCAGCCGCCGCGCTGGCTGCGCAATCCGCACCTGCAGTCGATGCTCAGCTCCAGCCGCATGCGCCTGCAGCGCGGCCTGCTGTTGCTGGCGGCCACGGGCGCGGTCAGCGAGGAACTGATTCTCGACGGTGGCGATGGCGTGCGCCTGCAGGGCTGGCACAGCCATGTCGAAGGCCGCGAACCCAAAGGCATGGCGTTGCTGCTGCACGGCTGGGAAGGCAGTGCCGAATCCAGCTACATGCGCATGGCCGCCGCGCGCATGCTGGAACAGGGCTTCGACGTGGTACGGCTGAACTTCCGCGACCACGGCAACACCCATCATCTCAACCGCGGCATCTTCCACTCCAACCTGATCGATGAAGTGGTGCATGCTGCGGGCGATATCGCCCAGCGCTGGCCGCAGCTGCCGCTGGTGGCCGCCGGCTACTCGCTGGGTGGCAACTTCGTGCTGCGCCTGGCCCTGCGCGCGCCGGCCGCCGGCGTGCCGCTGCAGCGCGTGGCCTCGGTCTGCCCGGTGCTGGACCCGGCACTGACCATGGAAAGCATCGAGAACGGCCCGGCGATGTACGACTGGTACTTCCGCCGCAAGTGGGCCGGTTCGCTGCGCCGCAAGCGCGACCTGTTCCCCGAGCTGAGCGACTGCGACGACCGCGTGCTGAAGCTGGACATCCGCGCACTGACTGCCTGGCTGGTCGAGCGCCACACCAGCTTCGGCTCGCTGCAGGCGTACTTCGACGGCTATTCGATTGCGGGCGACCGCCTGTCCACGCTGCAGGTGCCGGCCGACATCCTGATGGCGCAGGATGATCCGGTCATTCCGTATACGACCTTCAATGACTGGCAGCTGCCGCGCCAGGCGCACCTGGAAACCGCCTGCTGGGGCGGCCACTGCGGCTTCATCGAGAACTGGCGGGGCGATGGCTTCTCCGAGCGCTGGGTTGCGCAACGCCTGCAGCGGGTCCTGCAGGCCTGAACCGGCAGCGGCACGCAGCCCGCTACAATGCCGGTTTGCACTTGAAGCGGACTGCCATGCAAGACCAGATCATCCAAGCGTTGCGCCAGAACCAGGCCGACCAGGCCGTGCAGCTGGCCCAGGCGTGGACCCGTGACGAACCCGGCCTGGCCGATGCCCACCGCTGGCTGGCGCTTGCGCTGCAGCAGCAGGGCAACGCCGAAGCCGCGATGGAGGCATTGCAGCAGGCGCTGCGGCTGGCCCCGGACGACGCCCAGCTGCACCTGCAGCACGCCGGCCTGCTGCTGGCACTGCGCCAGTTCGAAGGCGCCGACGAGGCGCTGCTGCGTACCACCGGCCTCGATCCGAACGCTTTCTCCGCCTACCTGATGCAGGCGCACCTGGCGATCGGCCGCAACGACTTCGACGAAGCCCAGCGCCTCTCGACCCTGGCCGGGCGCGTGGAACCGGAGCATCCGGAACTGCTGACCATCGACGGCATGGTCGCGCTGCGCCGTGGCGATGCCGACCGTGCGCTGGCACTGCTGTCGGCCGCCAGCAAGGCGCTGCCGGACGATACCCGCGTGCTGTACGCACTGGGCTTCGCCTATCTGGGCAAGGACATGCTGGCATTCGCCGAGCAGTCGTTCCGCCGCGTGCTGGAACTGAACCCGTCACTGTCCTCGTTGCACGGCCTGGTGGTGCAGCTGGCGCTGCGCCAGGGCAACGTGCCGGCTGCGGCCGAAGCCGTGCAGGTCGCCCTGCAGCAGCCGGAGCTGGACGTGCCGGCGATGCGTCGCCTGGCCGGTGAGCTGGCGCTGCGCAACAGCCAGCCGCTGCAGGCGCTGGACCATCTGCTGCCGTTGCTGGACACCCAGCCGGAAGACCGCCAGGTGCTGCAGCTGCTGCTGATGTCGTGGCAGCGCCTGGGCCGCGAGGATGAAGCGCGCGCACGCCTGGATGCAGTGCTGGAAGCCCATGACCAGCTGCACGACGTGTGGCTGGCGCGGCTGGCCATCGAGCAGGTGGGCAGCGCAGGCGCAGTGGCCGCCGTCGAGCGCTGGATGGCGGCGATGCCGGCGCATCTGCCGGCGCTGGAAGCGCGCCTGCGCCTGCACGACATGGTGGGCGAGCGCGCGCAGGCCGAGGCGATCGCCGAGCGCATCGTCAGCCTGGAACCGGGCCGCGTCAGCGGCGAAACCCGGTTGGTCGAAGGGCTGCTGCAGCGCGACCCGGCCGCCGCGGTCGCGCGCGTACAGGCGCTGATCGAGCAGGCACCGGAGGCCCACCGCGCCGACCTGCGAACCTGGCTGGGCGAGATCCAGGATCGCGCCGGGCAGCCGCAGGAAGCGCTGCGCACCTGGATGTCGCTGCAGGCCGAGCAGGCGCCGCAGCGCTTGCCGCTGCCGCCGCAGGCCAAGGCACCGCCGAGCTGGCCGGACAAGGGCAGCATCGATGGCGATGCCAGTTCCGCACCGATCTTCCTGTGGGGCGCGCCCGGCTCGGGCGTGGAGCGCGTGGCGACCGGCCTGGCCGCCGCCAGCCCGGTGCTGCGCAGCGACCGTTACACCAACACGCCACCTGATGACGCCTTCCAGAACTTCAACACGCTGCAGGACCTGGCGTCGGGTGTGCTGACGCCGGAACGGCTGGTGCAGCGCTGGCGCGAACAGCTGCCGGCGCGTGGCCTGCAGAGCGACACCGTGATCGACTGGCTGCTGTGGTGGGACAACGCCCTGCTGTGGGCGCTGCGCCCGCAGTTGCCGCAGGGTCGCCTGCTGCTGGTGCTGCGTGATCCGCGCGACATGCTGCTGGACTGGGTGGCCTACGGTGCCGCTGCACCGCTGGCGATGACCTCGCTGGCCGAAGCCAGCGAATGGCTGACGCGCGCGCTGACCCAGGTCGCCACGCTGCACGAGGAAGACCTGTATCCGCACGTGCTGCTGCGCATCGACCAGATCGGCAATGATCCGCATGCGATGGCCGAACTGCTGGGCCGCCTGTTCGAGCGGCCGATGCCGCCGGCTGCGCAGCTGGGTGCTCCGCGCTTGCCGCCGGGCCACTGGCGCAACTACCGCGACGTGATGAGCGCCGCCTTCGCCCAGCTCACCCCGGTTGCGGTGCGCCTGGGTTACCCGGAAGAGTGAGGAGAGTCCCATGCAGCTGAGCAGCAACAGCCTGACCCACGGCGCGCCGATCGACCGCGCGTTCGCCGCCGGCGACGCCAACGGCTTCGCCCCGGACCGCAACCCGCACCTGGCCTGGAGCGGGGCGCCAGCCGGCACCCGTTCGTTCCTGCTGGTGTGCGTCGACCCGGACGTGCCGACCGTGCCGGAGACGGTCGGCCGCAGCGACATGAGCGTGCCGCGTGACCAGCCGCGCTGTGATTTCGTGCACTGGGTGATGGCCGATATCCCGGCCACGGTGCAGGAGATTGCCGCCGGCAGCTGCAGCGATGGCTTCGTGGTGAAGGGCAAGCCCGCGCCGGCCGGCCCGGACGGCAGCCGCCAGGGCCTGAATGACTTCACCGGCTGGTTTGCCGGCAATCCGGACATGGCCGGTGACTACCTGGGCTACGACGGTCCCTATCCGCCCTTCAACGACGAGCGCGTGCACCGCTACTTCTTCCGTGTGTTCGCGCTGGACGTGGCCTCGCTGGAGCTGCCGGCACGCTTCACCGCCGCCGACGCGTATCGGGCCATGCACGGCCACGTGCTGGCCGAAGCGGCACTGCACGGAACCTACACGCTGAACCCGGCGCTGGGCTGAGGCTGTTGTCGGGTAGTGCCGGCCGCTGGCCGGCAATGTCCGTGTGTTGCCGCAGTCGCCCATGGCAGCCGGCCAGCGGCCGGCTCTACCCCCGACGGGAAGGGCGGCCACCCGGCCGCCCTTTTCATTCCTCCGGCAGCGATGCCGGTTCGAACACCGCGGTATCGCCCTGCGCGTTGCGCACCGTCAGCGTGCCGCGCTCGCCCAGCTCGAGCATCGGTGCCGCCCCTCCGCCGTGCATCAGCATTCGCGCGCGCTTCTGCTGCGTGGTCATTTTCGGGTCGATGCACTCGGCCGTGGTCTGCACGCCGTTGCGCAGGAACAAGTGATTGCCCTGCAGCTGGTACTGGCTGCTGGCGTGGTTGCACAGGTTCAACTCGCTCATGAAACCGGACCGGAAGCGTAGCGAGTAGGGCGCGTGGCCCGGAACGAACAACGCGTCAATGCGCCGGCCCTGCGCGTCGGTGGCGCGCGCCAGTTGCCACAGGTGTGCTTCAAGCCGATCGATGCCGGGCGTACTGGCAGCGGCCACATCCGCAGACATGGCCAGCAGTGCCGCAATGATGAGGACGGGGACGTGCTTCATGCCGATCTCCCGATGCATGTGGATAGTGCCGGCCGCTGGCCGGCAACATCCGTGTGTTGGCGGCGCCCGCTGGGCAGCCGGCCAGCGGCCGGCTCTACCCGCCATGAAGAAGGGCGGCTTCGCGGCCGCCCTTCAAGAGCCAGCCGACTAACAGTCGGCTCTACATCACTTCTCGATGGCCGACTCGACCACCATGTCCAGCACGTACGCCTGCGACGGGGCATCGGCCGGCGGGTTCTTCACCTCGTAGCGCTTCACGCGCACCACGTTGCGCACGCCGTCTTCGTGGGTGTAGCCCTCGATGTTGCCGTAGAAGTTCTCGAACTTGCCCGGCTCGCCCTGCTTCAGGCCCTTGTCGTCGAACTTCACCTCGCGCACCTGCAGGCACTGGTAATCCGGAATCAGCGGGTGCGAGCACTTCTCGGTCTTGGCCGCCACTTCCAGGAACACGGTTTCGCCGGCGCCGCCGTAGCGGGTTTCAGCGGTCGGTTCCGGGTTGAACACCAATACGTCGCCCTTGGCGGTGGTCAGGGTCAGCGTGCCGTCGGCATCCTGCTCGGCCTTCAGCTCGCCCTGCAGGCGGCTCGACACGGCCTCGTCCAGCGCCATCAGCGCCTTGTCGGTGCAGGCCATCATCGTCGACGCCATCGCGCCCACGGTCAGCTTGCCGTCGGCCAGGCGGTAGCTGCCGCCCATGTGGTTGCAGGTGTTGCTTACCGACAGGCGGCCATCAGCGAAGTCCAGGGTGACCGGCTTGTCTTCGCGGGCGAACAGCGCATCGATGCGCTTGCCGTCGGCGCCGGTGGCCTGCTGCAGCAGCCAGTGCTGGCTCTGCAGGCGCTGCGCATCCAGGTGCGCCAGCGTCTGCTGGTCTGCTGCCTTGGCCGCGGCCGGGGCCACGTCGTCGCCGCCAGTGCCGGCCGGGGCCGGGGTCTGGCTGCAGGCGGCCATCAGGGCCAGCGGGAGGAGCAGGGTGAGCTTGCGGTTCATGGTGATTCTCCTTGGGGAACCGTGGGGGAAACGGGGTAGGGCCGGCAACGGGGTTGCCGGGCCCCGGCGCTGTTCAGCTGCCGGACGGCAACCACAGCAGCAGCGCCGCGCCCAGCGCGATGCGGTAAATGGCGAAGGCGGTGAACCTGTGCGACTTGATGTAGCCCATCAGCCACTTCACTACGACGAAGCCGGTGACGGCAGCGGCAAGGAAGGCCACGCCCACGTCGGTCCAGTTCTCGCTGCCCAGCTTTCCGTCCTTGGCCATTTCCAGGAAGGTGTAGGCGCTGGCGGCGAACATGGTGGGAATACCGACCAGGAACACGAACTCGGCGGCGGCCGCACGGCGGCTCAGGCCCAGCAGCATGGCCAGGAAGATCGCCGAGGCCGAGCGCGAAGTGCCGGGGAACACGCCGGCCACCACCTGCGCCAGGCCCACGCCGATCGCCACCGTCCAGGTCACCTGGTCGCGGTCGGGCAGGCGCGCGGTGTAGGCCTCCACCAGCAGCATCCAGACGCCACCGATGATCAGTGCCCAGGCCACCGGGCTGACCGTTTCCGGCAGCGACCAGCCGGCCTTGCGCACCACCAGCCCGACCACGGCGGTGACCAGGAAGGCGGCGCCCAGCTTGAACACATAGTCGCGGTTCTCGCGCTGGTTGAAGCCGGTGGCCAGCTGCAGCAGGCGCTGGCGGAACACCAGCACCACGGCCACGATCGCGCCGGCCTGGATGACGATGTTGAAGAAGTCCGAGCGGGCTCCCAGCCAGTGCTGGGCGATGAGCAGATGGCCGGTGCTGGAGATCGGCAGGAATTCGGTGAGGCCTTCGAGGATGCCCAGCAGCAGGGCGGAGAGCAGGTCGGACATGGACGGTGCGTGCACGCGCGGCGGAAGGAAGAAGGTCGAGAGGATAGACGATCCCTGCTGCACCAAACGGGTGCGTCTGGTGGCGGGCGCACCCGTTTGGTGCGGACCGTTCTGCACCGCGGCGGGGCGCCCTTTTTGAAATCAATGACTTGCAGCTATTTAAAAGTTGGCACGGTCGTTGCTTTACCTCAGCAGGCATTCATCCCCATCCGAGGTCGTACCGATGTCCGTGGAAAACGTAGAAAAGCTGATCAAGGACAACCAGATCGAGTTCGTCGACCTGCGCTTTGTCGACATGCGTGGTGTCGAGCAGCACGTGACCTTCCCGGTCAGCATCGTCGAGCCGTCGCTGTTCGAAGAAGGCAAGATGTTCGATGGCAGCTCGATCGCCGGCTGGAAGGGCATCGCCGAATCGGACATGGTGCTGCTGCCGGATACCGCCAGCGCCTACGTCGACCCGTTCTACGCCGATCCGACCATCGTGATCAGCTGCGACATCCTCGACCCGGCCACCATGCAGCCGTACGGCCGCTGCCCGCGCGGCATCGCCAAGCGCGCCGAGGCCTACCTGAAGTCCTCCGGCATCGCCGAAACCGCGTTCTTCGGCCCGGAACCGGAATTCTTCATCTTCGACTCGGTCCGCTTCGCCAATGAAATGGGCCACACCTTCTTCCAGGTCGACTCGGAAGAAGCGGCGTGGAACAGCGGCGCCAAGTACGACGGCGCCAACAGCGGCTACCGTCCCGGCGTGAAGGGCGGTTACTTCCCGGTTCCGCCGACCGACACCCTGCACGACCTGCGCGCCGAAATGTGCAAGACGCTGGAACAGGTCGGCATCGAAGTGGAAGTGCAGCACCACGAAGTGGCCACCGCCGGCCAGTGCGAGATCGGCACCAAGTTCAGCACCCTGGTGCAGAAGGCCGACGAACTGCTGCGCATGAAGTACGTGATCAAGAACGTCGCGCACCGCAACGGCAAGACCGTCACCTTCATGCCCAAGCCGATCGTCGGCGACAACGGCAGCGGCATGCACGTGCACCAGTCGCTGTCCAAGGGCGGCACCAACCTGTTCTCCGGTGACGGCTACGGCGGCCTGAGCCAGCTGGCGCTGTGGTACATCGGCGGCATCTTCAAGCACGCCAAGGCCATCAATGCCTTCGCCAACTCGGGCACCAACAGCTACAAGCGCCTGGTGCCGGGCTACGAAGCCCCGGTGATGCTTGCCTACTCGGCGCGCAACCGTTCGGCCTCGTGCCGCATTCCGTGGGTGTCCAACCCGAAGGCGCGCCGCATCGAAATGCGCTTCCCGGATCCGATCCAGTCCGGCTACCTCACCTTCACCGCGCTGATGATGGCCGGCCTGGACGGCATCAAGAACCAGATCGACCCGGGCGCACCGAGCGACAAGGACCTGTACGACCTGCCGCCGGAAGAAGAGAAGCTGATCCCGCAGGTCTGCTCCTCGCTGGACCAGGCGCTGGAAGCGCTGGACAAGGACCGTGAGTTCCTGAAGGCCGGCGGCGTGATGAGCGATGACTTCATCGACGGCTACATCGCGCTGAAGATGCAGGAAGTGACCAAGTTCCGCGCGGCCACCCACCCGCTGGAATACCAGCTGTACTACGCCAGCTGACCGGTGGCGATGGCGGTGGGCTTCCCCCTCCCACCCGCCGCCATCGCTTCCGACTTCGCGGCTGGGGAGCCGCGGTCAGATCGGGGTCGGATCCCTTTCGTTCACGAACGGGCTCTGACCCCTGATCCAGGGGCAAGAGAGAGACCGGATACGCGACCAGGGCCGCCCTCCCTCCCGCGTCGGTCGTGCAAGGAGAGAGGCACGGCCGCCCCGGCCCTGTACGTGTCCGGTGCAACAGCCACGGCCATCATCCTGATGGCCGGTGGTTGCCTGATGCCAACGCGCGCTGGCGCGCTGGCCCCATCCACCCTCGGGACATGCGCATGAAACTGATCTCCGCCATCATCCGGCCGTTCAAGCTCGACGAGGTCCGCGAGGCCCTCTCCGACGCAGGCGTGTCGGGCATCACCGTGACCGAAGTGAAAGGCTTCGGCCGCCAGAAGGGCCACACCGAGCTGTATCGCGGCGCCGAGTACGTCGTCGACTTCCTGCCCAAGATCAAGATCGAAACCGTGGTCACCGACGAGCGTGCCGATGCGGTGATCGAGGCGATCCAGTCGTCGGCCGGCACCGGCAAGATCGGTGACGGCAAGATCTTCGTCACCGCCGTCGAACAGGTCATCCGCATCCGCACCGGCGAGATCGGTGCCGACGCGCTGTAATCCCCCTTCCGGAGATTCCCCCATGAAGATGCGCCTTCTCACCGGGTGGCAAGCCCGGTTCCATATCGTGTGCCTGCTGATGCTGCTCAGCGCGTTGGCCGCCGGCGCGTGGCCGGGCACTGCCCACGCCCAGGCCCAGGTGTCACCGCTGCCCAGCGAAACCGTTGCGGTTGAGTCGTTGCAGGACCCGGCTGCGGCGGCCGCCGCACCTGCGATGGCCGAAGCGGCTGCCGCCTATGACCGCGGCGACGTCGCGTGGATGCTCACTTCCACCCTGCTGGTGCTGTTGATGGTGGTGCCCGGGCTGGCGCTGTTCTATGGCGGCCTGGTGCGTTCGAAGAACGTGCTGTCGGTGCTCAGCCAGATCCTGGTGGTTTTCTCGCTGGTGCTGCTGCTGTGGGTGGCGTATGGCTACAGCGCGGTGTTCAGTGCCGGCAATCCGTTCTTTGGCTCGTTCACCGAATTCGCCTTCCTCAAGGGCTTCACCCCCGACTCGGTCGGCAACACGCCGATCAAGGGCCTGCCGGACTACCTGTTCGTGGCCTTCCAGTCGACCTTCGCCGGCATCACCACCGCGCTGATCGTCGGCGCCTTCGCCGAACGGATCAAGTTCCGCGCGGTGCTGCTGTTCTCGGCGCTGTGGTTCACCCTCAGCTACATCCCGATGGCGCACATCGTCTGGGGCGGTGGCTACCTGGGTGAACTGGGTGCGATCGATTTCGCCGGCGGCACCGTGGTCCACATCAATGCGGGCGTGGCCGGCCTGGTCGCCGCATGGTTCGTTGGCAAGCGCCTGGGCTACGGCCAGACCGCGTTGAAGCCGCACAACGTGCCGTTCACCTATATCGGCGCGATGCTGCTGTGGGTGGGCTGGTTCGGCTTCAATGCCGGCTCCGCTGCCGCGGCCGATACCGTGGCCTCGCTGGCCTTCCTCAACACCGTGCTGGCCACCGCCGCTGCCGTGCTGGGCTGGACGCTGGTGGAAGCCATCGGCAAGGGCAAGCCGTCGGCACTGGGTGCCGCCTCGGGTGCGGTGGCCGGCCTGGTCGGCATCACCCCGGCCTGCGGTACGGTCGGTCCGCTTGGCGCGATCGTGATCGGTTTCGTCGCCGGCGTGGTCTGCGTGTGGGGCGTGACCGGTCTCAAGCGCCTGCTGAAGGTGGATGACACCGCCGACGTGTTCGGCGTGCACGGTGTCGGCGGCATCGTCGGTGCCATCCTCACCGGTGTATTCAGCGCACAGTCGCTGGGCGGCACCAAGGCCGATCTGGATATCGCCCATCAGGTGTGGGTGCAGGTGGTCAGCGTCGGCCTCACCGTGCTGTGGTCGGCGGTGGTGACCACGCTGATCCTGCTGGTGGTGCGCAGCGTGGTCGGCCTGCGTGTCACCGAGGAAGCAGAGCGCACCGGCCTGGATGTCACATCGCATGGTGAATCGGCCTACGAGGCCTGACCGGCTTCACGGTTTCAACGGCGTCCTCCCACTGCCCGTGGCAGTGGGGGGATTGTCGGCATCACCTTGCATCGCGGGCACCTGCTGACGCAACGGCCCACTCGGGGCAGAGTCCACGCGCGGGCCGGCAGCAGAATGCCCTTCGTCGGGCTTCACAATTTTGCGTTGAACGCCTCGCGGTCGCCGCCCGGCGGCTCTGTTTCCTGTAACGCGATTCCCTTAAAGTGCTGCCTCTTCCGACCGGTTCTTCGCCGGTCTGGCAGCCAATTGCAGGGAAAAGAGCATCGTGGAACAGGGACGTTATGTACGCAGCCGCACGTTGCGGTGGCGGTTGTCGGTGGGCGTGGCACTGGCCATCGCCGGCGTGCAGGCACCGGCCTGGGCACAGGCGGTATCGCCGGAGCAGGAGTTGCTCCGACAGCAGGAGCGCGAGCGCGCGTTGCGCGAGCAGCAGGAGTCCACACCGGATGTCCGGCTGCAGCCCTCCACGGAAGACCTTGGCCATCTGCCGGCTGATGAGTCACCGTGCTTCACCATCCACACCATCGCGTTGCAGGGCGATCTTGCCGACCGCTTCCGCTGGGCGCTGGCGGCCGCCGATCCGCGCAGCGACCCCGCCACGGGGCGCTGCCTGGGCACCGCCGGCGTGGACATGGTGATGAAACGCGTGCAGAACGCGATCATCGAGCGCGGCTACGTCACCACCCGCATTCTTGCCGCACCGCAGGACCTGAAGACAGGCGTCCTGACGCTGACCGTCGTGCCTGGACGGGTCAACGCCATCCGCTTTGCTGCTGGCGAAGGCCGCCCCCCCGCCCTCTGGAACACGGTGCCGGTGGCGCACGGCGATGTGCTGAACCTGCGTGACATCGAGCAGGCGCTGGAAAACCTGCAGCGGGTGCCGACCGCGTCGGTGGACATACAGATCGCACCACCGGCCGATGGCGCCGCTGCCAAACCGGGCGAGAGCGACCTGCTGATCAGCTGGAAGCAGGTCCGTCCGGTGCGGGTGAACCTCACCCTGGATGACGCGGGCAGCCAGTCCACCGGCAAGATGCAGGCAGGCGCCACCGTATCGGTGGACAACCCTGCCGGCCTGAGCGATCTGTTCTACGTCAACGTGGGCCGGTCGGCATTCAATGGCAGCGAGCGCAGCACCGACAGCTGGTCGGCGCACTACAGCGTGCCGCTGGGCGCGTGGCTGCTGGGTGCCAACGCCAGCAGCTACGACTATGAGCAGACCGTTGCCGGTGCGTTCGAAAATTATGTCTACAGCGGCTCCAGCCGCAACGCCGAGCTTCGCCTGGCCCGCATGCTGTTCCGCAATGCGCATGCCAAGACCAGCATGTACGCGCGCGGCTGGTACCGCGAATCGGACAACTTCATCAACGATACCGAGATCGAAGTTCAGCGCCGTCGCATGGCGGGCTGGGAGCTGGGCCTGGGCCACCGCCACTTCATCGGCAAGGCCACACTGGATGTGAACCTGGCGTACCGCAAGGGTACCGGCGCCTTCAACGCTTTGCGTGCGCCGGAAGAGGCCTTCGGCGAAGGTACGGCGCATGGCCGCATCTACACCGCCGATGCGCAGCTGGTGGTGCCGATGCAGTGGGGCCGCCAGAGCCTGGGCTACACCGGCAGCTGGCGCGCGCAGTGGAATCGCTCGCCGCTGGTGCCGCAGGACCGCTTCTCCATCGGTGGCCGCTACACCGTGCGTGGCTTCGACGGCGAAATGTCGCTCACCGGCGAGCGTGGCTGGTTGCTGCGCAATGAGCTGGGCGCCGCCCTGGGCGGTGGCGTGGAGGCCTACGTTGCCATCGATCACGGTCGTGTTGCCGGTCCGTCCACCGCGCGCCTGCTGGGTGACCGGCTGACCGGCACCGCACTCGGCCTTCGCGGTGGTACCCGCCACATCAACTGGGATGCCTTTGTCGGCAGCCCGTTGTCCAAGCCGCGCGGTTTCCAGACCGCCTACACCACGTTCGGAATGAACCTGGGCGTCTCGTTCTGACGCCTGCGCATCCCCGGTACGCGCTGCATCCAGCGCGATCGGCACGATGCAGCACCGCGCAGCCTGCTGCGCGCTCAACCCAACAGCACCGAAAGGAATCAGCGCCGTGAACAAAGTCTATCGTCTGGTCTTCAACCGCACGTTGGGTGTCATGCAGGTTGCGTCCGAACTGGTCAGCGCTGCCCAGGGGGGCGTCGATCACCGCGGCGGCCGGACGGTCGGTACCCTGCAGCCGATCAGCTTCGCGCTGTGGCTGGTGCTGGGATGGGTGGGACTGGTGCAGCCGCTGTCCGCACAGCAGGCGCCAACTGACCCGGGCCGGATTGCCGCCGACCCGGGCGCACCGGCCAACCAGCGCCCGACCGTGGTCACTTCGGCCAATGGCACGCCGCAGGTGAACATCACCACGCCCAGTGCGGGCGGGGTGTCGCGCAATACCTACCAGCAGTTCGACGTTGGCCAGCAGGGTGTCATCCTCAACAACTCGCGCGGCGACGTGCAGACCCAGCTCGGCGGCTGGGTTCAGGGCAATCCGTGGTTGGCGACCGGCACCGCACGCGTCATCCTCAACGAGGTCAACAGCAGCAATCCCAGCCACCTCAACGGCTATGTGGAGGTGGCCGGGGCCCGGGCGCAGGTGGTCATCGCCAATCCGGCCGGCATCCAGGTCAATGGTGCCGGCTTCCTCAACGCCAGCCGTGTCACTCTGACCACCGGCACCCCGATCGTCAGCAATGGCGTGCTGGAGGGCTATCGCGTGGAAGGAGGCAGCATTGGTGTCGGTGGCGCCGGCCTGGATACCAGCCGCGCCGACTACACCGACATCATCACGCGCTCCCTGCAGGTCAACGCCGGCATCTGGGCCAACCAGCTGCAGGCCAGCCTGGGCAGCAACGTGGTCAGTGCCGATCACAGCAGCGTGCAGGTGCAGCCCGCTGCCACCGCAGCACCGGTATTCGCATTGGACGTGGGCGCGCTCGGTGGCATGTACGCCAACCGCATCTGGCTGGTCGGCAACGAGCATGGCGTCGGCGTGCGCAATGCCGGCAAGATCGGTGCACAGGCTGGCGAGCTGGTGGTCACCGCCGATGGCCGGCTGCAGAACATCGGCGCAATGCATGCGCAGCAGGACCTGCGCATCGATGCCAGCGGTGGCATCGCCAATGCCGGCACGCTCAGTGCCGAGCGCGAGCTGCGCCTGCAGACCCCCCAGGATGCCGACAACAGTGGCGGCACGCTCAACGCGCGTCGCATCGAAGTGAACGCCGATGCGCTGCGCAACCGCGGCGGCAGCATCGAACAGCTTGGCACGCAGGTGCTTCAGCTGCAGGCCGCCGACCTCAGCAATCTGCAGGGCCGCATCGGCAATGTGGCCAGTACGTCGCCGGGTAGCGGCAATGGTGACGGCAGCGGTACCACTCCAGGAACGGGCACGCCAGGCACCGGCACGCCAGGTACGGGTACGCCAGGTACGGGTACGCCGGGCACTGGTGGTACCGCACCGGTCACGCCGCCGCTGGCAGCCGGTCTGCTCAACATTGCCGGAACACTGAACAACGACGGCGGTCGCATTGAAGCCACCGGCGATCTGCAGCTCAGCGCCCGCAACAGCCTGGACAACAGCGACGGTACGTTGGGCGCGAGCAGCCTGCAGGTGCAGGGACAGGCGCTGCGCAATGCCCGTGGCACGCTGCAGGTGCAGGGGCCGGCCAGCGCGCAGGTGCTGCAGCTGGACAACAGCAGCGGACGCATGACGTTCGCGCGTGGCTTTGAACTGCAGGCGCAATCGGTGTCGAACCGCGGCGGCAGCCTTGCCCACGGCGGCAATGCCGACACGAACTGGACGATCGGCCGGCTCGACAACAGCGAAGGCAGCATCTCCAGCAATGCCGCGCGACTTGGCCTCGATGTCGGCACCGTGATCAACACGCGGGGCAGCATCAACCACGCCGGCAGTGACGGACTGCTGCTGCGTGCGCAGGTACTGGAGGGCACACAGGGCAGCATTGCGACCGCTGGTGCGGCCAACCTGCTGCTGGGCCGCGCCGACCACCGCGGTGCGCAGCTGGTCGCCCGCCAGCTTGAGCTGACTGCACAGGACTTCGACAACCGTGGCGGGCGCGTGCTGTCCACCGGGCAGCAGGCCAGTACGCTCAACGTCCGCGATCATCTGGACAACAGCGACGGCGGCCTGCTGGCCAGCAATGCCGACCTGCAGATCGACGCAGCATCCTTCGGCAATGCCGCCGGCACCGTGCAGCAGGCGGGCACCGGCAACCTGCGCATCACCACCGCCAGCCTGCAGGGCCCGGGCGGCACCGTTCTCAGCAATGGCACCCTGCAGCTGCACGGCGATACCCTGAACCTGCGCAACGGCACCACCGCCGCGCAGCGCATCGATGTGCGCGCTGGCGACCTGACCACCGCCGGTGGCATGCTGACCTCGACGGGCAGCGACGCGCTGCAGCTGCAGGTATCGCGCACCCTGGACAACAGCGGCGGCACCGTTGGCGCCAATGGTGCGCTGGACATCAACGGCGGCATCCTCATCAACGACGGCGGCAAACTGATCGCCGCAGGCACCGGCACCAGTCGCATCCATGCCCGCCAACAGATGCAGAACCAGCGCGGTCTGCTGTCCGCCAACGGCGACCTGGAGATCAACGCCGATGGCCTGCTGAATGAGGGCGGCAGCATCGACCACGCTGGCACCGGCACGCTGCAGATCGATGCGACTACCCTGCAGGGGCCTGGCGGCAGCATCGCCAGCAACGGCCAGCTGCAGTTGAGCGGGCAGCAGCTGGACCTGCAGAAGGGCAGCACCCGCGCCCGTGACCTGAAGATCACGGCCACGGGCTTGGACACCAGCGGCGGCAGCCTGCTGGCATTGGGCAACAACGCGATGCAACTGCAGGTGCAGGGCCTGCTGCGCAACGACGGTGGCAGCATCAGCGCCAATGGCGCGCAGCACGTCCAGGCGGGCGCGCTGTCCAACCGCGGCGGCGCGCTCAACTCGGCGGGTACGGCGGCTTCGGAGATCCGGGTCGACGGCACGCTCGACAACAGCGGCGGCAGCATCGCCAGCAATGCGGCCAATCTGCAGCTGAAGAGCGGCGCGCTGGTCAATGCCAACGGTGCCCTCAGCCATGCGGGCAGCGCCGGCCTGGTCATCGACACCGGGCGCCTGGATGGGGCGAAGGGACAGATCGCCACTGCCGGTGCCCTGCAGCTCACGGCGGCCGAGGTCGACCACCAGGGCGCGTCGCTGGCTGCCGCGCAGCTGGATATCACGGCGACCGGGTTGGACAACCGCGGCGGGCGCATCATCGCCACCGGTACCGGGGGCAATACCCTGCGCGTGCAGGGCACGCTGGACAACGGTAATGGCGGCACCCTCGCCAGCAATGGCAACCTCGACATCCACGTGCGCACCTTCGGCAATGCCGGCGGAACCGTGCAGCAGGCCGGTTCCGGCAGCCTGGCCATCGCCACGCAGGACCTGGCCGGCGCCGGTGGCACCCTGCTCAGCAACGGTTCGCTGGACCTGCAGGGCGGCACCCTCGATCTGCGCGACGGCACCACGACGGCGCAACGCATCAGCATCGACGGCGACAGCGTGATCACCGCGGGCGGCAAGCTGAGCGCGCTTGGCACCCAGGCGCTGCAGCTGCAGGCCCGTAGCCTGCTCGACAATACCGGCGGAACGTTGGGCAGCAATGGCGCCATCAACGTGCGTGCAGGGCGCTTCGTCAACGACCACGGCACGCTGATTGCAGCGGGTGAAGCAGCCTCTGCGATCCGGGCCGCACGGCTGGAGAACCGCAACGGCTCGATCTCTGCCAACGGCAACCTGCACATCGAGGCGGAAGCACTGTCGGGCCAAGGCGGCAGCATCGGTGCTGCCCGCGCACTGGCTCTGCAGGGAGGGTCGCTGGACCTCCGCGGCGGCAGCGTGGCGGCCGAGCAGCTCGACATCGTGGCTGACAGCCTGGACAACAGTGCCGGTGCGCTGCGCGCTACTGGCAGCGGGACGCTGGCGCTGCAGGTCAGCGGTCGCCTGGCCAACGACGCGGGCACCATCGCCAGCAACGGTGCCCAGCACATTGAAGCCGGCGAGCTTTCCAACCGTGGTGGCACCCTCAGTTCGGCAGGCAGCGCCTCTACTGAACTGCGCGTCGATGGCCTGCTCGACAACAGCAACGGCCTGCTCGCCAGCAATGGCGCCACGTTGAAGATCGACGCGGGCCGCATGGCCAACGTGAAGGGCACGCTCAGCCATGCCGGCACGCAGGGCCTGCTGCTGCATACCGGGCAACTGGATGGTCAGGGCGGCACCATCGCCAGCGCAGGCGGCATCACCCTGCAGGCGGGCAGCGCGGATCATCGCGGTGCCACCCTGCAGGCCGAGCGCATCGCACTGGACGTACAGTCCTTCGACAACCGGGCCGGCAAGGTCATCGCGACCGGTGCCGAAGGCAGCACGATCGACGTGGTCGGCACGCTGGACAACGGCGAGGGCGGCCTGCTGGCCAGCAACGGCGACCTCGGCATCCAGGCGGCGGTGTTCGGCAATGCCGGCGGCACCGTGCAGCACGCCGGCGAAGGCGCTCTGTCGATCGACGCCGGCACGCTCAACGGCACCGGCGGCAGGCTGGTCAGCAATGGCAGCCTGTTGCTCAAGGGCACCACCACCGACCTGCGGGCAGGTGTCACCTCCTCCAAGCGCATCGAGATCGACACCGGCTCCCTGATCACCGCCGGCGGCACGCTCACCGCCACCGGCAATGACATGCTGCGGCTGAGCGCGCGCGAACGCGTCGACAACAGCGGCGGTACCGTGTCCAGCAACGGCGGGCTGGATCTGCGTAGTGCCGCGCTGTTCAACGCGGGCGGCACGTTGCAGTCCGCGGGTACAGCGGCCAGTCAGCTGATCATCGGCCAGGACATCAACAACCGCGGCGGCCGCATCCTGGCCAATGGTGGGCTTGGCATCAGCTCCGGCAGCATCGACAATCAGGGTGGCACGCTGCACAGCGCCGCACGGCTGGTGGTCAAGGCCGACGGCCTGCTCGACAACAGCAACAAGGGTGTCATCGCCAGCGGCGCGGGCATGCAGGTGGCGGCTGCGGCGCTGGACAACCGCAGCGGCAGCATCGAGCAGGCGGGTGACGGCCTGCTGCAGATCGATGCCACCACGCTGCAGGGCCACGGCGGGCGCATCGTCAGCAACGGCGAGCTGCAACTGAAGGGTGAGACGCTGGATCTCAGCGCAGGCACCACCGCCGCGCAGCAGGTCAGCGTCGAGGCCGGCCAGCTGGACAACACGGGCGGTACGCTGAACGCCACCGGCCACCAGACGATGGCGCTGCAGGTGCGCGGGGCGCTGGGTAATGACGGCGGCACGATCGCCGCCAACGGAGCGCAGCAGATCAGCGCCGGTTCGCTGTCGAACGTGGGTGGCACGTTGAGCTCGGCAGGTACGACCGATACCCGGATCAACGTCGCCGGCCGCTTCGACAACAGTCGTGGCACCCTGGCCAGCAATGCCGGCAACCTTCGCCTGGACGCGGTGCAGCTGCTCAACGTGGCTGGCAGCATTGTCCATGCAGGCAAGGGCACGTTGACCATACAGGCCAACCAGCTGGACGGGGCCGGCGGAAGCATTGCCACGGCGGGCGCATTGCAGCTGGATGCAGTGACCGTGGACCATCGCGGCGCCACGCTCAGTGCCGATCACTTCAATATCGATTCCGACCGCTTTGACAACCAGAACGGCAAGCTGCTGGCGACGGGCACGCAGGCCAGCCGCGTGCAGGCCACCACGTCACTGGACAACGGCGGGACAGGCCAGATCGCCAGCAACGGCGACCTGACCCTCACCACCGCACAGTTCGGCAATGCCGGCGGCACCGTGCAGCAGGCTGGATCGGGCACGTTGGCCATCAACGCGCACATCTTGAATGGCCAGGATGGCAAGCTGCTCAGCAATGGCGCCGTGCAATTGACGGGCGAAACCACCGATCTGCGCAATGGAACGCTGGCCGCTGCGCGCATCGCCGTGGGGACGGGCACGCTGTTGAATGCGGGTGGTTCGATCATCGCTTCGGGCACCGATGTACTGAATGTGTACGCACGCGACCGCCTGGACAATACCGGTGGCACGCTTGCCGGCAATGGCACGCTGGATCTGCGCAGCGCGCACCTGCTCAACAACCAGGGCACGATCCAGGCCGCCGGCAGCGGCAGCAGCACCCTGGCGATCAACCAGGCACTGGAAAATCGCGGCGGTCGCATCCTGACCACAGGCGATGCGGGCATCAGCGTGGGCACGCTCGACAATCGCGGCGGCACCGTGCACAGCGATGGCAGCAGCGCATTGACCGTACGCGTGGACGGCCTGCTCGACAACAGCGACAAGGGCACCCTGTCCGCTGGAGGCGCGCTGCAGGCCGAGGCGCAGGCCGTCAACAACAGTGGCGGTACCGTGGCTGCGGGGCAGGATCTGCACCTGACCAGCACCGATCTGCTGCGCAACGGCGGTGGGCTGCTCCAGGCCGGCAAGCACCTGCAGGTCTCGGCCGGCGGTCTGAACAACAACAGTGGCCGGATCATCGCCAACGACCTGCAGCTGGATACCCACGGCCAGGCGCTGGACAACCGCATCGGCATCATTGCCAGCCTCTCCGGAGATGCAGCGCTGCGCAGTGGTGCGCTGGACAACACCGGTGGCCTGCTGCAGTCGGCGGCGGCGCTCAGCATCGACACCTCCGGACAGCGGCTGACCAATGCCGCCTCCAATGGCAACGGCATCGTCAGCAGCGGCGCGCTGCAGATCCGCAGTGGCGATCTGGATAATCGAGGCGGCTCGGTGTTCGCCAAGGCCGGCGCCGATGTACAGGCCATCAACATCGACAACGGCGGCGGTGGCTCGCTGGTGAGTGCCGCCGACCTGCTGCTGCGGGCGCAGCAGCTGGCAAACAGCGGTGGCAACGTGACCGCCGGTGGCAGTGCCGACATCGGCTTGCAGGGCGCCCTGCTCAACAGCGGTGGCCTGCTGGCAGCGACCGGCCGCCTTGACCTGCACGCAGGTTACGTCGACAACCGCAACACGCTCAGCCAGGGCAATGGTCCTGCACTGGGGTTGCAGGGCAAGAACCTGCAGGTGACCACCAGCAACCTGGACAACCAGAACGGCCAGGTGCTGGCCGACGACCTGCTGCTGCAGGTGAACCAGCGCCTGGACAACAGCGGTGGCCAGATCTCGGCGGCCCTGACCTCCGATGTGCGCGCCGATACGCTGGTCAACAGTGGCGGCACGCTGGTGGCCGGCAGGCAGCAGACCCTCCGTACCCGCGAGATCGTCGGTGACGGCAAGCTGATGTCGCAGGGTGACATGACCCTGGAACTGGGCCAGAGCCACACCAACCGTGGTGAGATGGTAGCCAACGGCACGCTCAGCCTGTCCGTGCAGGGCAATCTGGATAACAGCGGCAAGCTGGCCGGCGCCAACGTCAGCATCCATGCCGGCAACATCACCAATGCGACCACCGGCGAGATCAGCAGCATCGGGCTGACGCGTCTGGATACCAGCGGTGCACTGGTCAACTACGGGCTGCTGGACGGCAACGTCACCCATATCACGGCCGGCAACATCGACAACATCGGCAGCGGCCGCATCTACGGCGACCGCATCGCCATCCAGGCCGGCGCTCTCAACAACCTGGCGGCCAACATCGGTGGTGTGGCTCGGGCCGGCACCATCGCCGCACGCCAGCGCCTGGACCTGGGCGTTGGCACACTGACCAACAGCGGCAAGAGCCTGATCTTCAGCGACGGCGATGCCGCCATCGGCGGCGCACTGAACGGGCTGGGAGTGGTTGGTAGTGCGCAGAAGGTGGACAACCTCGGTTCCACGATCGAGGTCAGCGGCAACCTGGACCTGTCCGCGCTGGCGGTGAACAACATCCGCGACAACGTAGTTGTGGAGAAGGTCACCACCGTGCATGCGCCGGTCAGGCTGGAGCAACCCGGCTGGTTCAAGAACGGCAACAACACCAATCGCGATTTCCGCACCACCTCGAACTACCAGCCGTACGAGATCTACTATCTCAATCCGGCCGACATCCTTGAAGACACGCCGTATGTCACCCCGGATGGCCAGCAGATCCGCAAGGCGGTCATCCGGTTGACCAGCAACACCAGCGCCTACGCGTTCGCGCGTGGCGGCGTGCACGGCGCGCGCGCCTCGCGCGAACGCCTGAACGTGCAGGATGGCACGGTCACGATCTACTACATCGGCCGTGCCGACAACCGCAACAACCCCGACCAGCTGGGCGCGGGTGCGGAGGATCCGTTCCGCGATCTGAGCACGCGCGGCGCGGGCGCACCGCCGATGGAGTACGTGACCGACACGCTCAACTACAACGCCGCCTACGGCACCTGCACCACTACCTGCGTGCAGCTCATCACCTATCCGGACTACGACAATCCCGACGCGATGCTGATCAACATGCAGCGTCACACGCAGGAGACCAGCGGCAACGAGAAGACCCGCATCGCCACCCGTACCACGGTGGAAGACGTGGTGGTCTCGGCGGGCGACAACGCCGTGATCAATGCCGGCGGCAACATGCGGATCAGCACCGATCGGCTGGAGAACCGCTTCGCCAACATCGCCGCGGGTCGTGATCTGGCCATCGTCGGCCTGAACCGCGATCAGTCCGAGGTGATCAACGCAGCCGAGCAGCTGACCCGCACCAGCACCTTCGACAACGTGTCCATCACCTACGGTGGCTCTTCCAGTCGCTGGAAGGCCGCCCCCATCACTGAAAAGACCGGTGCGCTGGGCTCGGCGATCACTGCGGGCGGCA
Organism: Stenotrophomonas sp. GD04024; assembly: GCF_029837545.1. Lineage (NCBI taxonomy): Bacteria > Pseudomonadati > Pseudomonadota > Gammaproteobacteria > Lysobacterales > Lysobacteraceae > Stenotrophomonas > Stenotrophomonas sp. GD04024. Next base: position 27,794 of record NZ_JAOEDV010000034.1, read on the forward strand.
AGCTCACCATCGATGTCGGCAACCTGCGCAACGACAACACCGGTGGCAGCAACCCCAACGCCGGCGGTGGCAAGGGCACGGCGCAGCTGGATACCGGCGGCCATGGCGCGGGCTCCGTGGGTCCAGGGGCTGGCAGCGTGCAGGGCCCTGGCCAGAGCGTGGCCCAGGGTGCGGGTAGCGTGGACGAACAGGGGCCCGGTACGGCCGGCGCTGCGCATGGTGCCAGCGGCAGCCAACAGCAGGCGGTGGCCAAGGCCGAAGGTACGCGGGCGGACACGGCCGGCGTGCAGGGTCCCGGCCAGGCCGGCAATGCCGGCACCGGTGCCGGCACGGCGCAGGACATCAGTGCGGCACAGGCCGGGCAGGCCAACGCCAACGGTCCGGCAGCGGTCCGAACCGGGGAGCATGCCGGCAGTGGTGGCAATGGCGCCGTGGACGGCAAGCAGGCCACCACGACGACCGGTTCTGACCCGCGCGTGGTGGTGACCACCAGCCCGAATGCCAGTGCGCCCACCGCCAGCCTGTTCAATGTGGACGCCAACCGTGGCAACCACATCGTGGAAACTGACCCACGCTTTGCCAGCTACCGCGATTGGCTCAGTTCGGATTACCTGCTGCAACGCGCAGGCTTCGAACCCTCGCAGACGCAGAAGCGCCTGGGCGATGGCTTCTACGAGCAGAAGCTGGTGCGCGAGCAGATCGGTGAGCTCACCGGGCGCCGCTTCCTTACCGGCCATGCAAGTGATGAGGATCAGTACCGCGCCCTGCTGGAAGCCGGTGCTACGGTCGCCAGTGAATGGGGCCTGCGACCGGGCGTGGGGCTGACCGCCGAACAGATGGCGCGACTGACCAGCGACATCGTCTGGCTGGTGGAAAAGGACGTCACCCTGGCCGATGGCTCGGTGGTCCGCGCCTTGGTCCCGCAGGTCTACCTGCGGGTGATGCCGGGCGACCTCGGCAACGATGGCGCCTTGCTGGCCGGCGCGGAGGTGGACGTCAAGCTGCGCGGTGACCTGGTCAACAGCGGCACCATTGCCGGCCGCAGGCTGGTCAGCATCGATGCCGGCAACATCCGCAACCTGGCCGGCGGCCAGATCAGTGGCGAGCAGGTGGGCCTGTCGGCGCGGCAGGACATCGACATCATCGGCAGTACCGTGAAGGCCACCGATGCGCTGGCACTGAAGGCCGGCGGCAACATCACCGTGGTTTCGACCACGTCCGAATGGAAGGACCAGGGCGATCGCCTGTCGCAGCAGAAGACCACGCTCGATCGCGTGGCCGGCCTGTATGTCACCAACCCCAATGGCGACGGCGTGCTGTCGGTGGTGGCCGGCGGCGACATCGGCCTCAAGGCGGCGGAGATCCGCAACGCCGGCAAGAATGGCATCACCCAGCTGGTTGCCGGTGGCAACCTCGACCTCGGTGCGCAGACGCTGGGCCAAAGCACCGCGCTGAACCACGACAGTCGCAACCACACCAGCAACAGCCAGACCACGCATGCGGTGTCTTCAGTTGAAGGTGCTGGCGACGTAGTGCTGGCCGCAGGCAAGGACATCACCCTGGCCGCAACCCGCATCAGCGCTGGCGGTGGCCTGGCCCTGCAGGCCGGTGGAGACATCAACAGCCAGGTGCTGGTGGACAGCCGCAGCAGCGACTTCAATGCCGGTGGCAAGCGCAGCTCGCTGCAGATCAACCAGAGTGATGAGACCGTGCGCGGCAGCCAGCTGCTGGCTGGCGACAACATGGTGCTGAGGGCAAACCGGGACATCAATCTGACCGCTACCCAGGCCATCAGCTCGGATGGCACGTTGAGTGTGACCGCCGGTCGCGACGTCAACCTGCTCTCGGCCAGCGAGACGCATGACTTCAGCCTGGACAGCTACGAGAAGAAAAAGAAGACGTTGTCGAGTACCACCACCACCCGCCATGCCGAAAGCAGCGACAGCTATGCCATCGGCACCGGCCTGGCAGGACAGCATGTCAACGTCACCGCCGGCCGCGATCTGACCGCGGTGGGGGCGGTGATCGATGCCACGGACAATGTGATACTCGGTGCCGGCAACAACGTTCTGATCACCTCCGCCGAAGACCATCACAGCAGCGAGTCCAGCCAGAGCAGGAAGAAGTCCGGCTTCACCGGGGGCTTCTCCAATGGCACTGCTTCGATCGGTTACGGCAGCTCGAAGAACAGCAGCAGCACTGCCGAGCAGTCGACCACCCAGGTCGGCTCGGCGATTGCTTCGCGCGAAGGCAACGTGCTGATCAACGCGGGCAACCAGCTGACCATCGCCGCCTCGGACGTGGCGGCCGACAAGGACCTGACCCTGGTCGGCAAGGACATCAACCTGATTGCCCGCCAGGACACGGTAGACACCCAGGCCAGCCAGTCGAGCAAGTCCAGCGGATTCTCGGTGGGCGTCACCTACGATCCCGCCAAGGCCTACCGCACCGCACGCGACAACGCGACCCAAGGCATGGCAGACAGCGGGACGATGATGGGCCGGATCACGCGCACCGCCGAGGGCGTGTCGGCCGGCGTGTCGGCGGCCGTGCTGCCGGCGATCACGGCCGGCAGCCAGCGCTCGAACAGCAACCAGAGCCACTCCACCAGTGATGCCCGGGTCAGTCAGCTCAGTGCGGGGGGCAACCTCTCACTCATTGCCAACGGTGGTTCCATCACCAGCCAGGGCGCGCAGATGTCGGCCGAGGGCAACGCTGTCCTGCTGGCCACCAAGGACATCGTCTTCGATGTCGCGCACAACACCGAGCGTAGTGGCAGCGACAGCCGTGGCAAGGGTTGGGGCATCGCCACCAACTCCGCAGGCCTGCCGTTCGGCACCAACAACGCACGCAGCGATGGCGCCGGACAGAGCGACACCATCACCGGTACCCAGCTGTCGGTGGGTGGAGGCGTGCGCATGGCCACCACCGAGGGTGATATCCGCCTGACCGCCGCCAACATCGCGGCCGAGAAAGACGTCAACATCCGCGCTGCGGGTGACCTGACGATCCGTAGCGGGCAGGACACGGTCAGCAATGCCAACCGCTCGGACAGCAAGGCGATCGGCACTGTGCAGATCTCCGATACCGAGAAGTTCTCCGGCTGGCATCGCGAGCAGCATCGCGATGACAGCGCGCAGGTCTCACAGGTGGCCAGCACCGTCGGCAGCCTGGGCGGCAACGTCAACCTCACCGCAGGTGGCAAGTACACGCAGAGCGCCAGCAATGTGGTGGCAGCCAAGGACGTGAACATCACCGCTGCCGAAATCGAGCTGCTGACCGCCGACGAAAGTGGTCACTACTCGCAGAGCGACAAGGACCTGAAGATCGGTGCCTTCGCGCGGGTGAAGTCGCCGTTGATCGATCTGCTCAACAATGTCGACGCCGCCCGAAAGTCCGACGACCGCCTGCAGAAGATGCAGGGCCTCGCCGCTGGTGCCAATGCCTATCAGGCCGCCAGTGCCATCTCCAGCATGGCCGGCAAGGGCGGAGGCGGGGCACTGCTCAGTGCCGAGGCCGGCGTCGGGTTCAAGACCTCCAGCAGCAGTGCTGATGGCAGCAGCCAGGTCTCGCGCGGCTCCACCATCCAGGGTGGCGGCAACGTCAACCTGACCAGCACCCAGGGCGACATCCATGTGGTGCAGGGCACTCTGAGCGCGGGCAACACGCTCAGCCTGGATTCGGCCGGTGACATCCTGCTGGAAGCGGGCAAGGCGCATGTGGCCGACCACAGCAGGAGCAGCAATGCCGGCGCCGAAGTCGGCGTGGGCGTTGCCGTGGGCGCTCAGACCGGTGTCTATGTGTACGCTGAAGCGAGCGTCGGCAGCAGCAAGTCCAATGCCGAAAGCAGCACCTGGCAGAACACCACGCTGACCGGCAAGAACATCTCGATGAAGGCCGAGGGCGATACCACCCTCCGCGGCGCGACTGCCACCGCCGACCGCATCGACGTCAAGACCGGCGGCACACTGACCATCGAGTCGTTGCAGGACATCGCCGAGAGCATGTCGAAGAACAGCCAGGTGGGCGGTCGCGTGCAGGTGTCGTTCGGTACCGCATGGAATGCTGACGGGTATGCCAGTGCGGGCAAGGCCAACGGCAGCTACCAGGGTGTTGGTCAGCAGAGCGGCCTGTTTGCCGGCAATGGCGGGTACCACGTCGATGCAGGTCACGTGAACCTGGTGGGCGGCGCGATTGCCAGCACCAATGCGGGCAACAGTGAACTGACCGCTGATTCGCTGACCTTCACCGACCTGCAGAACCACATGGATTACAAGGCCACGTCGGGCAGCATCAGTGGGGGCTTCGGAAGCAGTGGCAAGGGCCCGACGGACAAGGGCGCGGGAGCGGTTGAGCAGCTGCAGGGCATCGGCAGCAGCATCAAATCCGGAACGTTCGGCAGCGTGGATGGTGTCGCGTTCGGCGGTGGACTGCCGATGCATGAAAGCGGCAGCGACAGCTCAAGCACGCGTGCGACCCTGACCGAGGGAACCATCACCATCGGCGGCAGGAAGACCACGGCGGCCGAGCTTGGTGTCAATACCGATGCAGCTGCGGCACACCGAGCGCTGGAGGCGATGCCTGATGCCAACAAGATGCTGGCCGATCAGCAGGCGATGGCGAATGCAGCAAGCACGGTACTTGCCACCAGCAAGCAGATCGCATCGGACATTGGCAGCTACGGGATCAACAAGATCACCGATGCCTATCTGGAGGGGAAGAGTGCCGCAGAGAAGGAGGCCTTCGCCAAGCTCAGTCCCAAGGACCAGTACACTGCCCTTGCCGGGTTTGACAGCTCCTACCCTGATGCACTTGTCACGCAGCAGAAGTGGGCACCCGACGGCACCTACGGCCGTGCGCTCAACGCGGTCTCCACCGCGCTGGTCGGCAGCGTGGCGGGGCAGGCAGGTAGTCAGGTCATCTCGAACGCACTCGCGCCCTATGCTGCTGAGCTGATTGGAAAGACCTTCGATCCCAACAAGCAGAGCGCCGTCCCCAGTGAGGCGATGCAGATGCTCTCGCACGCGCTTCTGGGCGCGCTGCTTGCGGAGGCGAATGGGGGTTCGGCGGGTACCGGGGCTGCTGCTGCCGGAGGTGGTGAACTGGCGGCCAAATTCCTGGGTGACTACTACGCGCGGCAGAATGGCGGACAGCTGACTCCGGAGCAGGAACAGCAGATCAAGGCATTGGGCCAGGCGGTCGGCGCGATGGCAGGTGGGATTGGTGGAGACGGAGCCATGGGTGCGGCGTTGGGGGCCACCATTGCCAAGAACTCTGTCGAGAACAACTATCTGAATCATGCCGAGCGCATGCAGTTCCTGGACGCCATGCTGAGCTGCATGAAGAGCGGGGAGCGTTGCGGCGAACAGAAGGAGCTGGCGGCGCTTTCGGATGCGCGCAATGCGGCATTGATTGCTGCATGTACCGCGGCTGCCGATTCGCCTGCCTGCCGCGCAGAGCAGTCGAAACTGGGTGACGCCTACTGGTCACTTACCCAGAATGATTCCACCTATCTGCGATGGATCAAGGACAATGGCCTTGATCTGGCCCAGGCGGCACTGACGAAGGGCAATGGTGGCCAGGTCGCCTCCGATCTGCTGACGCATACGTCCTCGCTGGATGCCCGTTACAAGATCACCTGTGCAGCGGCAGGGCGGTGCGATCCATTCACCGCCGGCCTGCTCGCGTTGAATGGGAAGACGCAGGAGGCGGCAGCCAACGCTGCTCTGAATCTGCTGTTCGACAAGGCGGGCACGGGCGCAGGCGTGGTGACCAACGCAGGTGGCATGGTCATGGACATGGCGAAGATGAATGCCATCTACATGTCCATCGAGAGCAGCAAGCAGGCTTGGAATGACTTCCAGCGGATCGGCGAAGTTGGCTACTGGGGTCTGGTCAAGGAGAAGAGTGCCGGCGCCTGGTCGTCCATTTCAGGCTACTTCGGGAACGGTTGGGATGCGGCCAGCTACGAGCTTGGCCTGAACCAGAAATGGAACCTGGCCGATGTGGCAGCAAACGGCTTCACCAAGGGTGACATAGGGCTGGACGTCGCCCTGGCAGTGATCAGCCTGGGTGATGTCACCGCGATGCGTGCGGCAGCGAAGGCCAGGAAGCTGGCGGCGTTGGAGTCAGGTGCCGCCGCAAAGCCGACCCTCAATGTTCAGGAGTTGTTGCCAAATCAGAACACGCGTGTGCTGACGGAATCCGAGGCGCGTGCGCTCGGTGGAGAGAAGAAGGGGCTCATCTACGTCATCGAAAGCCCGCGGGGCAAGCCGGCAGCACGTGATTTCCAGGCCGGGACAAATGGCGCCTTCAGCGACGTGGCGTCCGAAAAGCCTGCCGTTCCGGCGCTTCGCTATACTAATCCCAATGAACGTGGCGTTGACTTCATCAAGTTCGACGGCATCGAGGCGGTCGGAAATGAGAAAATTCTTCTTATCGATGCGAAAACCAAGCTGGCAATCTGGAGTCCTTCCACCCAGCGGGAGGTTCTTTCGACAATGGGCCGGGTCAGGTCGGCGTTGGAGCAGAATCCAGGATTCAAGGTTGTCTATGAGTTTCCCAACGAGAAGGTTGCGGCTGAAGCTCGCTTCTTCATTCGACAAAATGGTATGGATGATGTGATTTCTGTGAGGACGAGGAATCAGTGAGTACTGAGCGCATAGCAATTTATCTTCAGGCACGGCCTGACAGATCCATCTCGATTGCCGAGAGGCATCTCCATGTCATGGACAGGATGTCGGCAATCCCATGCCCATTGGGATTCCATGGTCTCGAGCTGCCGCCTGTACCCGACTGTGGAGAAGAATTGCTGGCAAGCTATGAGATCAAGACTGGACTGAAAGGTCTGTCAGTCATCGGCACATACGCTTTCAGGGGGCCCGGGTACGAGTACGCGGATGTGGCTGCGTTGGACGAGATCATCCTGTATGGGTTCAGAAGCAGCAACAAGGCAGTGGACTATCCGAGTGTTCTGAGGAATGGCGTCGCTTCTGTTGCCGAGGCGTTCGGTGCGTACAGAGTGAAGGTCACGTACGGGATGTATTCGATGGACTATCAGGACGGTGTGGGCCGGGAGGGGCCAACCCTTGCAGATCTGAAAGCCGCTGGAGTCAAGGATGTCGACGGCAGGAAGAACATCCTGACGATGTACCCTGCCCAGTTCTGGGACGCCCGGCTTTGCAGCGACGCGCTTGGATTCGGACCCGAGGAGGTTTTCTCCCGGCTTGAAGGCAAGGTTGACAAGGTGGAATTGACAGCCAGTGGTGTCTACATTCTCCTGAGTGACAAGGTTGATCTTTCCTATGAGGAATATCTGGAGTTCAATCGCCACGCAAAGGCGCTTTTGGGTTTGCAGTAGTCCAGAGCGTGACAGGATGAACAGGATGATCCGACTCTGCCTGCTGTTGTGCGCTCTGCTGGCCCTGGCGGCCTGCACCGCCACCGCGCCCGTGCAGCACAACCCGCTCGCCACCTGGGTGCCATCACCCAACCAGAACGCGCGCACGCCGGTCATCATCGTCATCCACCACACCGAACAGAAATCGGTGCAGCAGAGCCTGAATACGCTGCGCACCGCCAACAGCGGCGGGCCGGTCAGTGCGCATTACCTGATCGGCGCCGATGGCCATCGCTACCAGCTGGTGGCCGATGAGCGCCGTGCCTGGCATGCAGGGGCCGGCCGCTGGGGCACCATCACCGATCTCAATTCAGCCTCGATCGGCATCGAGCTCGACAACGATGGCCGCAGCCCGTTCAGCGCGGCGCAGATCGAATCGCTGATCGTGCTGCTGCGCGATCTCACCACCCGGTTGAACATTCCGCCGCGCCAGGTGATCGGCCATGCCGACCTGGCGCCGACGCGCAAGCAGGATCCGAGCCGTTTCTTCCCGTGGCAGCAGCTGGCCGAGGCCGGTTTCGGCGTCTGGCCGCGCGCGGCCGACGGGGCTGCGCCGGAAGGCTTCGACGCGTGGAATGCGCTGGCCCGCTTTGGCTATCCGCTGGACAACCGCGACGCCACCGTCGCTGCCTTCCACCGCCGCTTCCGTGGCCGCGACGACCTGCCGAAGACGCTGGATGCTGAAGACGTGCGCATCCTGCACTCGCTGCTGCTGCAGATGCCGTGACCACGCGCATGAACGCTTGACCCCACGCTGGGTTGCCGCCCAGCGGCCGGCCCGCCACCATGGCGGCATGATCGATTCCGCCACCTTCTTCAAGCGCAAGCACTGGACCCTGTTGGCAGCGACCGTGCTCGCCGGCTGCTCCACCACCGCTCCCCGCACCGGATCCGAAGCGCCGACGCCGGTCACGCCGCCTGCGGCCACCTACGCCAAGGCCGCATGGAGCGCATTGCCCCCGGTCTCCGATACCGATCTGCAGGCCGGCTTCATTGCCTGGCGCAGCAGCTGCCCCCGCCTGAAGAACGACGCCGTCTGGGCCAAGCCCTGCGCCACCGCCGCCGCGGTATCAGACAAGGACCCGGCCGCGATCCGCCAGTTCCTGCAACGCGACCTTGATGTCTATGCGCTGCGTGCCGGCGGCCACCAGGCCGACGGGCTGATTACCGGCTACTACGAGCCGATCTACCCCGGCAGCCTCACCCGCACCGACAAGGCGACGGTGCCGGTGTACGGCACGCCCGATGACCTGGTCGTGGTGCAGCTGGACAGCCTCTACCCCGAGTTGAAGGGCAAGCGCCTGCGCGGCCGTGTCGACGGCAAGGTACTCAAGCCGTATGACGACGCCGGCACGATTGCCAGCAAAGGGACCAAGGCCCCGGTGCTGGCCTGGCTGACCGATCCGATGGACCTGCAGCTGCTGCAGATCCAAGGCTCGGGCCGGGTACGCCTGGCTGATGGCACGCAGGTACGGTTGGCCTATGCGGAACAGAATGGTCATCCCTACCGTGCGATCGGGCGCTGGCTGGTCGACCAGGGCCAACTGAAGAAGGAAGACGTCACCATGGACGCGATCCGTGCCTGGGCCCGGGCCAACCCCGCGCGCGTGCCGGAACTGCTGCGCAGCAACCCCAGCTACGTGTTCTTCGTGCGCAACCCGGACAGCCCGGAAGGCCCGCGTGGCTCGTTGAACGTGCCACTCACCGCCGGTTACAGCGTGGCCGTGGACCGCACCGTGGTGCCGCTGGGCAGCCTGCTGTGGCTGTCCACCACCCGCCCGGACGGCACGCCCGTGGTGCGCCCGGTGGCTGCGCAGGACACCGGCGGCGCCATTGCCGGCGAAGTGCGCGCGGACCTGTACTGGGGCAGTGGCGATGCCGCCGGCAAGCTGGCCGGTGACATGAAGCAGAAGGGCAACATCTGGATGCTGTGGCCGAAGGGCGTAGCGCTGCCGCAGTAGGTTGGCAGGGATCTGACCCCCGGATGCCTGATAATGGCGCCATTCCGAACTTTCCGGCCGCACCTGCGGCCAGGACCCCTGCAATGACCTACGCAAAGCACAACGCAAGATCCGGCGCGAAATCCGCCGCCAAGAAGTACTACAAGCACTGGGCCGAATCGGGCCTGGGCAAGGGCAACGTGCTGATGGAAGCGCGTGGCGAGAAGATCGTGCGCCAGGTGGAGATCTACGGCACCAAGATGGTCTGGGCCGACGAGCATGCCCACAGCGACGACCGCTTCCTGCTGGCCGACCAGCCGGTGTCGTTCCTGGATTTCGACGAGGACGACGAAATCTCCGCGCGCGAATTCGAAAGCGCATGGAAGAAGGCCCGGGAAGCCACCGGCTACCCGGTGTAAGCCGCCGCTCCACCCCGCTTTTGTAGCGTCGAGCTTGCTCGACTGCCCTATCCCCCTTGTAGAGTCGAGCCATGCTCGACTGCTGTTTGCCAGGAGCTACGGCAGTCGAGCAAGCTCGACTCTACGGGTCTCGTGCGTGAAATGTTATATGATTACATTTCATCCGCGCCCTTCCATCCCCCATGAAAACCTCCACGCTGGTGGCCGCCCTCGCGACCGCCCCGTTCGCCCCTGAAGCCTTCGCACAGTCCGCCGATGCCGCGCTCACCCTCGGCAAGGTGCAGGTGCACCAGCATGGCGAAGGCCAGTTGAGCGCCCACCAGGTCCTCACCTCGGTGGACGTGCTGGGCGCGGACCAGATCGAAGATCGCAACGTCTCGCACAGCTGGGAACTGCTCGGCCAGATGCCCGGCATCCAGCTCACCGAAACCCGGCAGGGGGCCGAATCGGGCAAGGTCAGCTTCCGCGCCTTCAACGGCGAGGGCTACCTCAACGCCATCAAGACCCTCATCGACGGCATCCCCAGCAACGTCAACAGCGGCAACCAGCGCTTCATCGACATGCTGTTCCCGCTGGAAATCAGCTACATCGAAGTGGTGCGCGGGACCAACGACCCGCGCTACGGCCTGCACAACATCGGCGGCAACGTGAACTTCGGCACGCGCCAGGGCGGCAACTACACCGATGCGCGGCTGGCCTACGGCAGCTACAACACCCGCGACGCGCAGCTGGCTGTGGACCGCGAAGCGGATGGCTTCGCGCAGAACTACTTCGTCGGCACCCAGGCCAGCGATGGCTACCGCGACCACGACACCTCGAAGAAGTACTCGCTGGGTGGCAAATGGTTCTACGGCTCGCTGGACGACGGCATGCGCGTGGGCCTGACCGCGCGCGCGTACCACCACGAAGCCGACGAACCCGGTTTCATGACCGCTGACGAACTGCACGCGCATCGCCGTGGCAGCGACCTGCGCAACGGCAACGATGGCGATGACCGCGACATGCGGCAGATCGCCGCGCACGTGGACCTGAAGCTGTCCGACGCGCTCACCTTCGGCACGCGGCTGTACTACAGCCGCTATGAAGACGACCGCCGCGTGACCTTCAGCGACCTGCCCACCGGCAACCTGCCGCGCCAGCGTCGCGTCTGGGATGAACGCCAGACCGGCCTGCTCAGCACGCTCACGTGGCAGGCCAGCCCCGCGCTTACCGTCGAAGGCGGCCTCAATTACGAGCAGCAGGACAACGGCTACCTCCGCGAACGCTACGCCTACGCCGAGCCCACCGATTTCAGCCAGGCGCCGGCGCGCGTGCAGAACAACGACCGCCACAGTTTCGACAACTGGGGTGCCTACGTGCAGGCCATCTACCAGCCCGCCGAGGCGTGGAAAATCGTGCCGGCCTACCGTATCGACCGGTTCAGTGGCAGCACGCACCCGATGAACGGCGTCAGCGGCCGCCTGCAGGACTACGGCACCATCGGCCAGCCGAAGCTGAGCGTCATCCACAGCCTGGGCGACACCACCCACGTTTACGCCAACTGGGGCCGCACCTTCCAGGTGCTCACCGGTTCCACTGCACCGGCCTACCTCACCCCGGGGCAGGCGCCGGTGCAGCCGTCCACCAACACCGGCATGGAGCTGGGCCTGAAGTTCCAACCGTTCGTGGGCAGCCAGGCGCGCCTGGCGGTGTGGCAGCAGGATGCGGAAAACGAGGTGTCCAACATGCCGGCCACCGGCACTACGGTCACCTTGGGCAAGACCCGCCGGCGCGGCGTGGATGCGCAGTTGAGCCTGCAGCTGGGCGACGACTGGACGGTATGGGCGTCGCACGCCTACCAGGAAGCGAAGATCACCCGCGACGACCGTGACGCCAGTATTTCCCTGCAGGGCCGCGAAGTGGCCGCCACGCCGCGCCATATCAGCAACCTGGGAGTGGACTACCACGCCAGCGACGCGCTGCGCCTCGGTCTGCAGGCGCGTGCCCAGGGCGACTACTACCTTGAGGAGCGCAACGTGGCGGGCAAGTTCGGTGGCTTCGCCGTGCTCGACCTCAGCGCGGCCTACCAGGTCACCCCGCGCTTCAGCGTGGATCTGCAACTGAAGAACGTCACCGGCCGCGAGTACGCCTACGCCTGGTACGACAGCTTCTTCTGGGACAGCGCCCGCCCGATGTTCTCTCCGGCCCCGGCGCGCAGCGTGTTCGTCGGCCTCAACATGAAGCTGTGACCCGTCCACATATCCGGTAGTGGACGAGCTTGTTCGCCCTGCGGCAGGGGTCAGGGCCCTTTCCTGACGGAAACCGACCCGACCCCGAACCCGTGTTTTGCACTACATTGGTGCAATGTCCGACCCCGCACCCCCGCCGTCCCTCGATGCCCTGGGCACGCCGCTGGCCTGGGCCGGCGCCGATGGCTGCATTGCCGGCTGCAATCCGGCCTTTGCCCGCTGGCTGGGCGTCAGCGCGCGACGCCTGCTGGGTCGGCCCTTGGCCGCACTGGAAGTGCAGGGCGAGGCACTGGCCCATTTCCTGGACCGCGATGAGCGCGACAGCCTGCGCCTGAACCGGCTGGCGCTGGCCGTGCCCGGCGAGGCGCCGCGCTTCGCCGAGGGCTGGATGAGCCGCCGCGACGATGGCGGCTGGTTGCTGGAGGCGCACCCGGTCGATGAGTTCCCTGGGCTCGATCCCACCCAGGCCCTGCCCAGCGCGCTCAGCGCGGCGCTGAAGGGGCTGGCCCACGAGCTGCGCAATCCGCTGGCTGGTCTGAAGGGCGCTGCCCAGCTGCTGGCCCGCCGCGCGGCCCAGCGCGATGCCAGCGAACGCGAACTGGTCGAGCTGATCGGCTCGGAGATCGAGCGCCTCAATGGCTTGCTGGACCAGCTGCTGTCGCCGGCCCCGGCCGCGCCGCATGCCGAGCTGAACATCCATGCCGCGCTGGAGCGCGTGCTGCGCCTGGCCGAGAACGAGGCCGGCTGGGCGGTACGCCTGCAGCGCGACTACGACCCCAGCATTCCCGAATTCCACGGCGACGCCGACCGCCTCACCCAGGCGGTCTGGAACCTGGTTCGCAACGCGATCCAGGCCGGCGCCGGCAGCATCACCCTGCGCACCCGCGTGGAGCATGGCGTGCGCATCGCCGAGCAGCTGCACACGCTGGCGCTGCGCCTGGAGATCGCCGACGACGGCCGGGGCGTGCCGGAGGAACTGGCCGAACACCTGTTCCTGCCGCTGGTCAGTGGCCGCGCCGAAGGCACTGGCCTGGGCCTGGCGCTGGCCCAGCAGGTGGCGCGCGAGCATCGCGGCACGCTGACCTACCGCTCGCGCCCGGGCCATACCGTGTTCACCCTGCTGCTGCCGATCGGCAATGGCGCCGCCCCGGCCGAGGAGGTCCCGCGCGATGTCTGACTTCTCCGCTGCCGCACAACGCATCTGGGTGGTCGACGATGACCGCGCCGTGCGCTTCGTGCTGTGCACCGCGCTGCGCGAAGCGGGCTACCAGGTCGTTGATTTCGACAGTGCCGCGTCGGCGTTGCAGGCGCTGGGCGAGGGGCCGCCGCCGGCCCTGCTGTTCACCGACGTGCGCATGCCGGGTGACGACGGCCTGGTGCTGCTGGACAAGCTCAAGGCCGCGCTGCCGCAGCTGCCGGTGGTGGTGATGTCGGCCTACACCGATGTGGCCAGCACCGCCGGCGCGTTCCGCGGCGGCGCGCATGAGTTCCTGTCCAAGCCATTCGACCTGGACGATGCGGTGGCGCTGGCGCAACGCGTGCTGCCGGCGGTGGCACCGGCCATGGCAACGCCCACGCCCGCTGCCGAAACCCCGAGTGACCAGCCACCGCAACTGGTGGGCGATACCCCACCGATGCGCGCGCTGTTCCGTGCCATTGGTCGCCTGGCACAGGCGCCGCTGGCGGTGCTGATCACCGGCGAAACCGGCACCGGCAAGGAGCTGGTGGCCAATGCGCTGCATCGCGAGTCGCCACGCGCGCAGGGTCCGTTCGTCGCGCTCAATACCGCCGCGATCCCGGCCGAACTGCTGGAAAGCGAGTTGTTCGGCCACGAAGCCGGCGCCTTCACCGGTGCGCAGCGCCGCCACATCGGCCGCTTCGAGCAGGCCAACGGCGGCACGCTGTTCCTCGACGAGATCGGTGACATGCCGTTGCCGCTGCAGACCCGCCTGCTGCGCGTGCTGGCCCAGGGCGAGTTCTTCCGTGTCGGTGGCCGCGAGCTGATCCGCGTCGATGTACGCGTGGTCGCCGCCACCCACCAGGACCTGGAAGGGTTGGTCGCACAGGGCAGGTTCCGTGCCGACCTGCTGCACCGCCTGGATGTGGTGCGCCTGCAGCTGCCGCCGCTGCGCGAGCGCCGCGAGGACATCGCGCAGCTGGCCAGCACCTTCCTTGCCGCCGCCGCACGCAAGCTCGATACACCGCCGAAGCGGCTCACCGCCGCCGCGCTGCAGGCGCTGCGCGAGCACGATTGGCCGGGCAACGTGCGCGAGCTGGAGAACGTGTGCTGGCGGATGGCCGCGCTGGCCGCTGCCGACACCATCGGCGTGGCCGATGTCGATACCGCGCTGAACCGTGCACGCGGCCGCCGCAGCAGTACCAACGCAGCCGACCCGGGGCAGTGGGAAGCGCTGCTGGCTGAATGGACACGCCGGCAGCTGGCCGAAGGCGTGGAGGGGCTGCATGCGCAGGTGCGCGAGCGGGTCGACCATGCGTTGCTGGAGGCCGCCCTGCAGATCACCCACGGCCGCCGCGCTGAAGCCGCTGCCCGCCTGGGCCTCGGCCGCAATACCCTGACCCGCAAGCTGGGCGCCGGGCGCCGTCGAGGGAGCCATTGAACGGTCCCTGCACGCGATCCTCGCGCCCGCTTGCCGAACCGTTGATCGTTCATGGACGATGCCGTCCGTAGTGTCATCTGCAAGGAGTCTTTGATGCGTCTGTCCTTTGCCATCCTGCCGTTGTCCGCCGCCGTGCTGCTGTCTGCCTGCGGCAGTGCACCGAAGAAGGCCGAGCCCACCCCGCCGCCGCCGACCGTGGTCAGCGCCGCGAAGCAGGCCGAGGCCAATCTGTCGCCGGCTTCGGCCAGCATCGTCAGTGGCCGCATCGCGCTGATGGTGGAACCCGGCGGCATCCACATCACCGGCCTGATCGGTGGCCTGCAGCCGATGCAGCAGGCCGGTTTCCACATCCACGAGCGCGGCGACTGCAGCGCGGTGGATGCGAGCAGCGCCGGCAACCACTTCAATCCCGGTGGCGCCGCGCATGGCCGCGCCGGCACCGGCAAGCACCACCTGGGCGACATGGATAACCTGCGTGCCGATGCCCAGGGCCGCGCCAACGTCGATATCCACCTCAAGGGGGTTACCCTTGGCGGAGGCGCCGCCACCGATATCGCCGGACGTGCACTGGTCGTGCATGCCAACGCCGACGACTATCGCAGCCAGCCCGCCGGCAATGCCGGCGTCCGCATCGCCTGTGGCGTGATCCGGGTTGTCCGCTGATCACTGCAGGCTTCATCCAGGGAGAGATTGCATGCGTCTGATCCACACTTCGCTGTTTGCCGCCATCGCCGCGCTGGGCCTGGCGGCCTGCGGCCAGCAGCCTGCCGCGCCGCAGGCTGAAACCCCGCCGGCCGCTCCGGCCGAGGGCGCCACCACCGAACCGGCCGCACCCTCCGCCCCGGCGGCCGATGCGTCGGCCACCGCCGAACTGGCGCCGACCCAGGGCAACGGGGCCAAGGGCAGCGTCACCTTCAAGCTGGTCGACGGCAAGGTCCACGTGACCGGCCAGATCACCGGCCTGAAGCCGGGCAGCGAGCACGGCTTCCATATCCATGAGAAGGGCGACTGCAGCGCGCCGGATGGCATGAGCGCCGGCGGCCACTTCAACCCGGGCCACCAGGATCACGGCAATGTCGCCACCGATCCGCACCACGGCGGCGACATGCCCAACATCAAGGCCGACGACAAGGGCGTGGCCACCATCGACGGCCCGGTGTCGAGCAACGTCAACATCGGCAAGGGCGATGACTTCGACATCATCGGCCGCGGCCTGATCGTCCACGCCGACGCGGACGACTACAAGACCCAGCCGACCGGCAATGCCGGCGCGCGCCTGGCGTGTGCGGTGATCCAGAAGGCGCCGTAAGCGCGGTCCTGCCGGAAATGGAAAACGCCGGCG
>NZ_JAOEDV010000035.1:0-43214 GCF_029837545.1 Stenotrophomonas sp. GD04024
GATCCAGCGGCTTTGGCGGCTCCTGCCGGTTCACCCGCTCACGGTGCAGCAGGTACAGGCCGGAAGCGACAATAATCGCCGCGCCCACCCAGGTGTAGCCGTCCGGCAGCTGGCCCCAGAAGGCCAGATCCCAGCCGATCACCCAGACCAGGCCGCTGTACTCCAGCGGCGCGATCATCGAGGCTTCTCCGAGCTGGAAGGCTTTGGTCAGGGCGATCTGGCCCAGTGCCCCGGCCAGGCCCATGCCGGCGATCAGCGGCGCGTGCGCCAATTGCAGCGGCACCCAGCCGGGAAGGGCCAGCAGGCCGGCGCCGACGGCCATGATCACCAGGAACCAGACCACCATCGACTGCGAGGTGTCGGTGCGGGTCAGCAGGCTGACCGTGATCGCCGCCACGGCGTAGGCGGTGGCCGCGGCCAGCACCATCAACCCCGGCACAGAAATGAAGCCGTCCACTCCCGGCCGCAGCACCACCAGCACGCCGACCAGGCCGATGCCGATGGCGACCCAGCGCCGCGGCCCGACCCGCTCACCCAGCAGCGGCACCGACAGTGCCGCGATCAGCAGCGGGGCGACGAAATAGATGGTGTAGGCGGTGGACAGCGGCAGGTCGCGCAGGGCGAACACGAAGCAGCCGATCATCGCCATGCCCAGTGCGCCACGCAGCAGGTGCAGGCCCCAGCGGCGTGGCACCAGCGATCGCGGGCCGGCGCTGACCAGCACCCAGACCAGCACGAATGGCAATGAGGCCGCGCCGCGCAGGAAGGTCACTTCCAGGGTTGGATAGCTGGCCGACAGCTGCTTCATGCCAGCGTCCATCAGCGAGAAACAGGCGACTGCCGCGACCATCCAGGCCACCGCGCGCGAGGGGGAGCGTTGCACGTTCATGGCCCATTATCGCCGACCGCGCCGGATTGTAGAGTCGAGCTTGCTCGACTGCCGCCCTTCTGTAGAGTCAAGCTTGCTCGACTGCTCTTCACAAAACAGTCGAGCAAGCTCGACTCTACAAAAAGCTGGCAGGCCGGCACGATAGAATGGCCTTCACTGAATCCTGCGGAGCCGCGCCCATGCCTTCCTTCGACGTCGTGTCCGAAGTCGACACCCACGAACTGACCAACGCCATCGACCAGGCCAACCGTGAGCTGGCCACCCGCTTCGACTTCAAGGGCGTGGAGGCGAAATTCGAACGCGATGGCGATGTCATCAACCAGACCGCGCCGACCGAGTTCCAGCTCAAGCAGATGAACGACATCCTGCGCGCCCGCCTGGCCGCGCGCGGCATCGACGTGCTCAGCCTGGAATTCGGCGACATCGAGACCAACCTGGCCCAGGCCCGGCAGAAGATCACCGTCAAGCAGGGCATCGAGCAGAAGATCGCCAAGAAGATCGCCGCTGCACTGAAGGACGCCAAGCTGAAGGTGGAAAGCCAGATCAACGGCGACAAGCTGCGCGTGCAGGGCAAGAAGCGCGACGACCTGCAGGACGCCATTGCCGTGCTCAAGGCCGGCAAGTTCGAGCTGCCGCTGCAGTTCAACAACTTCCGCGACTGAGGCCTGCGCCGGGCGTGACCCGGCGCTGCCACCGGCAGGTACGACGGCGCGTTGCCGGCGACGCGCCTACAATGGCGGCCCCGCCAGCCGACGTGCCCGCCATGACCGATTTCCACCTGCCCACCGATGATCCGATCGCCGCCACCCGCCTGTGGCTGGAGCGCATCGTGATCGGCCTGAACCTGTGTCCGTTCGCCAAGGCGGTGTACGTGAAGGACCAGGTCCGCATCGTGCTGAGCGATGCGACCACGCCCGAGGCGCTGGTCGAACAACTGGCCGAAGAGCTGGTGCTGCTGCGCGATACCCCGGCCGAGCAGATCGACACCACGCTGATCGTGCATCCCCAGGTGCTGACCGATTTCCTCGACTACAACGACTTCCTCGACAACGCCGACGCCGCGATCGAGGCGCTGGACCTGCAGGGCATCCTGCAGGTGGCCAGCTTCCACCCGGACTATCAGTTCGACGGCGTGGCCGCGGACGACGCCAGCAACTACACCAACCGGGCGCCCTTCCCCACCCTGCACCTGCTGCGCGAAGACAGCGTGGCGCGCGCGGTGGATGTCTATCCGGACCCGGACGTGATCGTCGAGCGCAACATCCAGACCCTGGACCGCATCGGCGTGGACGGCTGGCATCGCCGCCTGCGCGGCGAAGACCTGTCATGAGCACGGTGCCACCGATCGCGGCGTGGCCGGTGGCGCCGCTGCAGGGCAAGGTGGTGCTGGTCACCGGCGGCGCAAACGGCATCGGCCGTGGCATCGCCCAGGCCGTGCTCGGCGCCGGCGGACGCGTGCTGATCGGCGATCTGGACGTGGAAGCGGGCCAGGCCTGCCTGGACGAATGGCAGCGGGGTGATGACGCCGCGTTCCAGCGCCTGGACATCACCGACGAAGCCAGCGTGCGCGACTTCGTTGCGGTGGCCCTGCAGCGGTTCGGCCGTATCGACGGACTGATCAACAATGCCGGCATCGCCGGCCCGCATGGCACATTGCTGCAGGACATGGCGTGGGAGGAATGGCAGCGCCGCCTGTCGTCACTGCACGGTGCCTTCCTGTGCAGCAAGCACGCGCTGCCGGCACTCTCGGCCCGCACTGAGGGCGCGATCATCAACATCGCCTCGACCCGCGCCTGGCAGTCCGAAGCGCACAGCGAGGCCTATGCGGCGGCCAAGGGCGGGCTGGTCGCCTTCACCCACGCGCTGGCGATCAGCAGCGGCCCGGCGGTGCGGGTCAACAGCATCAGCCCCGGCTGGATCGGCACCTCGGCCTGGCAGGCGCCCTCGCGGCGCCACCAACCCGACTACTCGGCCACCGATCACGCCCAGCACCCGGTCGGCCGTGTCGGCCGCCCCGAGGACATCGGCGCGCTGGCGGTGTACCTGCTGTCGTCGCTGTCCGGCTTCACCACCGGCCAGGACTTCATCGCCGACGGCGGCATGACCCGGAAGATGATCTACGCCGAATGACCGGCCTCCGGTAGTGCCGGCCGCTGGCCGGCATTCCGGTAGATCCACGCCATGCGTGGATAGCGGTAACGTGCCAACCAAGGTTGGCACCCACCACAACGGTTTACGCCATGCCCGAATGGCGCAGCAGCGCGTCGATCTGCGGCGCGCGGCCACGGAAGGCCTTGAAGTTCTCCGCAGCCGGACGGCTGCCGCCGCGCGACAGGATTTCATCGCGGAAGCGCGCACCGGTTTCAGCCAGTGCCTGCGGTGCTTCCTCGAACGCGGCGTAGGCATCGGCGCTGAGCACCTCGGCCCACTTGTAGCTGTAGTAACCCGCCGCGTAGCCACCGGCGAAAATGTGGCTGAACTGGTGCGGGAAGCGGTTCCAGACCGGCGGATGGTTCACCGCCACGTCCGCACGCACGCGATCGAGCAGCGCGAGAACGCTGTCCTGCGCCGGCTCGAACTGGCTGTGCAGCAGCATGTCGAACAGGCCGAATTCCAGCTGGCGCACGGTGGCCATGCCGCTGTGGAAATTGCGGGCGGCCAGCATGCGCTCGTACAGCGCGCGCGGCAGCGGTTCGCCGCTATCGACGTGCGCGGTCATGCCCTGCAGGTGGTCCCATTCCCAGCAGAAGTTCTCCATGAACTGGCTCGGCAGTTCCACCGCATCCCACTCCACGCCATTGATGCCGGCCACGCCCAGTTCACCGATGCGGGTCAGCAGCTGGTGCAGTCCGTGGCCCATCTCATGGAACAGCGTGGTCACTTCGTTGTGGCTGAAGGTGGCCGGCTTGCCGTTGGCACCACGGCCGAAGTTGCACACCAGGTAGACCAGCGGCGTCTGCACGCTGCCATCGGCGCGCTCGCGGCGGTTGCGGCAATCATCCATCCACGCACCGCCACGCTTGCCCTCGCGCGCATACAGGTCCAGGTAGAACTGGCCGACCAGCGCGCCCTGCGCATCGACCAGGCGGAAGAAGCGCACATCCTCATGCCACACCGGCGCGCTGTCTTCCTGCACGCGCAGGCCATACAGCTGCTCGATCACCGAGAACAGGCCGCCCAGTACCTTCGGTTCGGTGAAGTACTGCTTCACGTCCTGCTCGGAATAGCTGTAGCGCGCCTGCTTCAGGCGATCGGCGGCGAACGCCAGGTCCCAGGCCTGCAGGCTGTCGATGCCCAGCTGTTCTCGCGCGAACTGCTCCAGCTCGGCGCGATCCTTGGCCGCGAACGGCTTGGCACGCGCGGCCAGGTCACGCAGGAAACCCAGCACTTCGGCCGGGTCCTGCGCCATCTTGGTCGCCACCGAATAATCGCCATACGAACCGAAGCCGAGCAGCGCGGCCAGCTCCGTACGCAGGGCCAGGATGCGGTCGATGTTGCCGCTGTTGTCCAGCGCGTCGTCGCCGAATTCGGACGCGCGCTGCGCACTGGCCCGGTACAGGATCTCGCGCAGGTCACGGTCTTCGGCCCAGGTCTGCACCGGCAGGTAGCACGGCATCTGCAGGGTCAGCTTCCAGCCCTGCTTTCCGTCCTTTTCCGCCGCAGCGTGCGCGGCGGCCTTCACGTCCTCCGGCAGGCCGGCCAGGCGCGCTTCATCCTCGATGATCAGCGACCACGCATCGGTGGCGTCGAGCACATTCTGCGAGAACTTCGCCGACAGCGCCGACAGCTCTTCCTTGATCGCAGCAAAGCGCTGCTGCGCCTCGGGCGCCAGCTCGGCACCGCCCAGGCGGAAATCACGCAGGGTGTTGTCCAGCACCTTGCGCTGGGCCTCGTCGAAACCCGCGGCTTCCGGGCTGGCGGCCAGCGCCTGGTACTGGCGGTACAGCGCCAGGTTCTGGCCCAGCGCGCTGGCGAAGCGGGTCACCCGCGGCAGGTTGCTGTTGTACGCCTCACGCAGTTCCGGGGTGTTGACCACGCCCTGCAGATGGCCGACCAGGCCCCAGGCGCGCCACAGACGCTCGGTGGCGTCATCCAGCGGGGCGACGAAGCTCTCCCAGCGCACTGGCTGCACCTGCTCGGCGGCGCTGACGGCCGCTTCGGCCTCGGCCAGCAGCACATCCAGCGCCGGCGCCACGTGCTCGGGGCGGATCGCCTCGAAGCGCGGCAGGCCGGAAAAATCGAGCAGGGGGTTGGCAGCGGTCACGGCAGATCTCCAGGGTACGGGCCCGGCAGGCGGGCAGCCTGGTACATATGGCGCTGGCGGGCGTGGCTGACAAGGGGGTGACGCCTGGCATTCACGTCGGCCTTACGGTCGCGGTTCGAAGCTTTGGCTGCGGGGGAGTCCGCAGCGGTACGTACCGAACGAGGCCCTACATGGAAGGTCTGGCTGCAGTTGCATCCGCCCCAGCGGCGCGGTCTCTGGCGTTGTCTGCCAGCCCGGCCGAACTGACCTGGATCGCCGCGCTGTGCGATGCCGGCGACGACGCCCCGCGCCACCTGCAGCAGCTGCAGGCGGTGCTGCAGCAGGGCGGCACGTTCAATGACGCCCAGGAGTGGTACCCGTTCGAGGTGATCGAGCGCGGCGCCAGCCAGCTGCAGCTGGGCCATGAACGCGAGTTCGTGATCTGCGTGCTGCTGTGGCTGCAGGCCCTGGCCCAGGGCCGCGCCAGCACGCTGGACCCCAGCCTGCACCTGGATGATCGCGCGATGGACATCGAGGCGCTGCCCGATGCCTTGCGTGATGCGGTGCTGGATGCGTTCACCGCGGCGGGGTACTGAATATGTAGCGTCGAGCCATGCTCGACGGCTCTTTACCGGAGTCGAGCATGGCTCGACTCTACAAGGACGCTACAGCGCTTCCAGGCTGCTCCACGGCAGTTCCGGCAAGCCCTGCCCGGCCACCGCTGCCGCCAGCTGCGCATCGGCGCGCTCGACATCAATGCCCTGCCGCACGTACCACGCCGGGTCGTAATAGCTTTGCGCGTAACGCTCGCCGCTGTCGCACAGGATGCTGACGATGCTGCCGTGGTGACCGGCCTCGCGCATCCACTGCGCCGCCTGCAGCACACCAATGAAGTTGGTGCCGGTGGAACCACCGACGCGGCGGCCGAGCTGGCGGCTGACATGGCGCATCGCGGCCAGGCTCAGCGCGTCGAGCACCTTCACCATCGCATCGACACTGGTCGGGATGAAGCTCGGCTCCACCCGCGGCCGGCCAATGCCTTCCACGCGCGAACCACCGCTGCAGGTCAGGCCTCGCCAGTCCGGCTCACCGGCCACGGCAGCCTTGTAGCCATCGAAGAACACCGAGACTTCCGGGTCCGCGCACAGGATGCGGGTGTCGTGCCGGCGATAGCTGACATAGCGGCCCAGCGTCGCTGCGGTGCCACCGGTACCGGGGCTGCACACGATCCACTCCGGGATCGGGCTGGGTTCCTCGGCCATTTGCTTGAAGATGGATTCGGCAATGTTGTTGTTGGCACGCCAGTCGGTGGCGCGCTCGGCGTAGGTGAACTGATCCATGAAGTGGCCGCCGGTTTCGCGGGCCAGTTTTTCCGAATCGCAGTTGAGGTCGCAGGCGCGCTCGACCAGGTGGCAGCGGCCACCATGGAATTCGATCGCCGCAATCTTCTCCGGCGAGGTGGTGGCCGGAATCACCGCGATGAACGGCAGTCCGAGCAGGCGCGCGAAATAGGCTTCGGACACCGCGGTCGAGCCGCTGGAGGCCTCGATCACCGGCCGGCCCTCGCGCAGCCAGCCATTGGCCAGCGCATACAGGAACAGCGAACGGGCCAACCGGTGCTTGAGGCTTCCGGTGGGATGGCTCGATTCATCCTTCAGGTACAGCTCGATGCCCTCGAACCCGGGCAGCGCCAGCGGGAT
This sequence comes from Stenotrophomonas sp. GD04024, assembly GCF_029837545.1. Taxonomy (NCBI): domain Bacteria; kingdom Pseudomonadati; phylum Pseudomonadota; class Gammaproteobacteria; order Lysobacterales; family Lysobacteraceae; genus Stenotrophomonas; species Stenotrophomonas sp. GD04024. The sequence continues at coordinate 6,833 of NZ_JAOEDV010000035.1, forward strand.
CAGGTGGGTATCGGCGGAACGGTTGAAATCGGCTTCGATCTTGCGGATGGCGGCAGCCACCCATTCACGCTGCGACATGGCGGGCCATCGGTGTCAGGACGGAACGGTGCGATCCGGTCATTGTACGTCGCGGTGCGGTCAGGTGCTGCTCGCTAGAATGGGGACATCCGGCCGGCAACGGCCCTGTCTGAAGGATCTCCCCCATGACCATTCCCGCCCTGCGCGATGTCCCCGGCGTCGCCGCCCAGGCCCCGGCCGAAACCCGCGGCTTCGTGTTCAACCACACCATGCTGCGGGTGAAGGACATCACCGCCTCGCTGGACTTCTACACCCGCGTGCTCGGCTACCAGCTGATCGACAAGCGCGACTTCCCGGAGGCCCAGTTCAGCCTGTACTTCCTGGCCTACGTGCCGGCCGGCGCGGTGGTACCGGAAGACGACGCCCAGCGCCGCCTGTGGATGGCCGGCCTGCCGGGCGTGCTGGAACTGACCCACAACCATGGCACCGAGGCCCAGGACGGCCCGGTCTACCACGATGGCAACAGCGACCCGCGCGGCTTCGGCCACATCTGCGTGTCGGTGCCGGACATCGAAGCCGCCTGCCAGCGCTTCGAGGACCTCGGCGTGACCTTCCAGAAGCGCCTGACCGACGGCCGCATGAAGAACCTGGCCTTCATCAAGGACCCGGACGGCTACTGGGTCGAAATCATCGCCAACTGACCAGAAAGGGGACGGAGGGGATTAAGCCGTTTCTGGCACTATTGGCCGGAAGCGACTTAATTCCCTCCGTCCCCTTTTTTGCGAGGTTGGTATGGAAACGATGGAACTGCACCGCGGGCGACTGATCGACCACATCCAGCTGGTCGTACGCGACCTGGCCGCCAGCCGGCGCTTCTACCAGGCGGTGTTCGATACGATCGGCGTGCCGATCGCCGGCGAAGGCGAAGATTACTTCTGGGCCGATGAGCTGTTCGTTTCCAGCGCCAGCAGCGAGGCCGCCGCCGGCCAGCTGACCGGCCGCCACCACCTGGCCTTCCAGGCCCGCGACAGCGCCACCGTCGATGCCTTCCACAGCGCCGCGATCGCCGCCGGCGGCACCGACAACGGCGCGCCCGGCGAACGCCCCTACCACCCGGGCTACTACGGCGCCTTTGTGCTCGATCCGGACGGCAACAACATCGAAGTGGTCTATCACGGTCCGGCCCGCTACAGCGCCGACTCGGTGAAGGTCACTTTCTGATTTCACCGATGCCATGAACGAAGAAGCCGGGCAATGCCCGGCTTCTCTGCTTCCAGCACTGCAGCCCTCAGTGGGCGGCCATGTAGATGTCCTGAAGCACGGCCTTTTCCAGCTCGAGCTCGCCCAGCAGGTTCTTCACGATGTCGCCCAGGCTGAGGATGCCGACCAGGCGGGTGCCCTCGGTGACCATCAGATGACGGCGCCGCGAGTACGTCATCAACGACATGGCCTGCTTCAGGGTCGCTTCCGGCGCAATGCCTTCCAGGCCGGTGGTCGGCACGCTGGAAATCACCCGGCGGCCGGCCTGCGGGCCGTCATCGGCCAGGGTACGCACGATGTCCTTTTCGGAAATGATGCCGACCGGGGCATCGTCCTTCATCACCACCAGCGCAGCGATCCTGTTCGCGCTCATCTTGTGGGCGGCGGCACCGATGGTGTCTTCGGCGTCGATGGTGATGACAGCTTCTTTCTTGGATTGCAGGAGTTCGCGGACGTTCATTCTTGTTTCCTGGTGCAGGTCACTGAAGTCAAAAAAGTGTGCTCTTCCGATACGCCCCCTCCCCGGGAACAGACCTTTCAGCGCACGTCTGGCGCACGTGCCTGCCCTGGGAGATGCATCGGCAGGCGACGTACTGCAACGCGAACGAGGTGGGCTCAACCGCTCAACCCATGCCTCGGTCAGATCGATTCTACGACTGCGACCATCGGTCACTACCGGCATCGATAGGACAGTTCGTCGTGGGAACCAAGCGACGATCCAGAGAATGGCACCGCGGCTGAAACCGCCGCTGAATACAGGCGGCATTGCGCATTAAAGATTGATCGCGCCCTGCCGCAGGCGGACAGAACGACCGGCGGCTGTCCCACTTGATGCGGTTACCGGCGCAAACGAAAGGGGGCCGCATGGGCCCCCTTCGTGTACCGCATCCAGGTCGAGCAGCCGGCGTTACTCCACCGTCACGCTCTTGGCCAGGTTGCGCGGCTTGTCCACGTCGGTGCCACGCGCCAGTGCGGTGTGGTACGCCAGCAGCTGCACCGGAATGGTGTGCACGATCGGGCTGAGCACGCCGGCGTGGCGCGGCGTGCGGATCACGTGCACGCCTTCGGACTCGTTGAAATTGCTGTCCTGGTCGGCGAACACGAACAGCTCGCCACCCCGGGCGCGCACTTCCTGCATGTTCGACTTCACCTTTTCCAGCAGGCTGTCGTTGGGGGCGATCACCACCACCGGCATGTCCTCGTCCACCAGCGCCAGCGGGCCGTGCTTCAGCTCGCCCGCCGGATAGGCTTCGGCGTGGATGTAGGAGATTTCCTTGAGCTTGAGCGAGCCTTCCAGCGCGATCGGGTAGTGCAGGCCGCGGCCCAGGAACAGCGCGCTGCTCTTGCGCGCGAAACGCTCGGCCCATGCCGCGATCTGCGGCTCCATGTTCAGTGCGTGCTGCACGCTGCCCGGCAGGAAGCGCAGCTGTTCCAGGTAGTCCGCTTCCTGCGCCGCGTCGATGCGGCCACGCAGCTTGCCCAACACCACGGTCAGCTGGAACAGCGCGGCCAGCTGGGTGGTGAAGGCCTTGGTCGAGGCCACGCCGATCTCGGCACCGGCGCGGGTGTAGCAGACCAGCTCGCTGGCGCGCGGGATTGCGCTTTCCGGCACGTTGCAGATCGACAGCGTGTGCTTGTGGCCCAGCGACTTGGCGTACTTCAGCGCTTCCATCGTATCCAGCGTTTCGCCGGACTGGGAGATGGTGACGATCAGGTGCTTCGGATTCGCATAGGCGGCGCGGTAACGGTACTCGCTGGCAATCTCCACGCTGCACGGCAGGCCGGCGATGGCTTCGATCCAGTAGCGCGCGGTCAGGCCGGCGTAATAGCTGGTGCCGCAGGCGATGATCTGCACGCCTTCGATGCCCGACAGCACCGCTTCGGCGGTCTTGCCGAACAGCTCGGCCGGGAAGCCACCGGCGTCGATCGCCGCCTCGATGGTGTCGCCCAGCGCACGTGGCTGTTCGTGGATTTCCTTCTGCATGAAGTGGCGATACGGGCCCAGCTCCAGCGAGGCCAGCGACACATCGGACAGATGCACGTCGCGCTCGACCGGCTGGTCATGCTCGTCGAAGACGCGCACCCCGTCGCGGCGGATCTCGGCCGTGTCACCCTCTTCCAGGAAAATCACCTTGCGGGTGGCCGAGATCACCGCCGAGACATCGGAGGCAACGAAGTTCTCGCCTTCACCCAGGCCGATCAGCAGCGGGCAGCCCATGCGCGCGCAGACGAAGCGCTCCGGCTCGGCACGGCTGACCACGGCCAGTGCGTAGGCACCGGTCAGTTCCTTCACCGTGTGCTGCAGCGCCAGCAGCAGGTCATCGCCCTCCTTGAGGTGATGATGGATCAGGTGTGCGATGACTTCGGTGTCGGTCTGGGATTCGAAGGTGTAGCCGAGCGCGCGCAGCCTTTCGCGCTGCTCTTCGTGATTCTCGATGATGCCGTTGTGCACCAGCGCCACGCCCTGGCTGATATGCGGGTGCGCGTTGGCCTCGGTGACACCGCCATGGGTGGCCCAACGGGTGTGGCCGATGCCCAGCACCGCATTGAAGCCTTCAGCCTCGGCCGCTGTGGCCATTTCCGACACACGACCGGTACGGCGCACGCGACGCACCTCGGGCCGTTCGCCCTGGTCGATCACGGCGATGCCCGAGGAATCGTAGCCGCGGTACTCAAGTCGCTTCAGGCCCTCGATCAGCACCGGCACCACATCGCGATCGGCGATCGCACCCACGATTCCACACATGTCACGCGTTTCCTTGAAGACGATCGGCGCATTCTAGCCTGCGTGTCCGGCGTCCCCCTCCTGTCCGCTTAATGAAAGTGTCCGGAAAGGTGTCCGCGGACACCCGGACACCGCGGCGAGTCCGCCAAGCCGTTGATCTGAAACAGAATAAAGTTGGCACGCTACGTGCTTGGTACTGGCTACCACCGCAAGGCACGCATCCGATGATCCGCGACACTTCCGCCCAGGACCAGATCGTTTCCTCCGCACCGGCCAGCGCCACCCGCGCCAACTGGCACCGCTACCGTTGGCCGGCGGCGGGTGCCCTCGTGCTGCTGGCCGGCATCGGCTGGGCCGTGCACGCCTGGTCCAACGCCAGCCGCTCCTTCGACAGCAGCCGCGTGCGCATCGCCGAAGTGAAGCGGGGTGACCTGGTCCGCGACATCGCCGCCGACGGCCGGGTGATCGCCGCCAACAGCCCGATCCTGTACGCCATTTCGGCCGGTACCGTGGACCTGAAGGTGGTCGCCGGCGACGTGGTCAAGAAGGGCCAGGAACTGGCCATCATCGACAGCCCGGAACTGCGCAGCAAACTGGCCCAGGAACAGGCCACCCTGGCCGGCCTGGAAGCCGAGGCCAGCCGCGCCGCGCTGGATGCGACCCTGGCTCGCGCCAAGTCGCGCAAGGAAACCGACCAGGCCACCATCGAGCGGCAGGCCGCCGACCGCGACCTGCAGCGCTACCAGCGTGGCTACGACGGCGGCGCGGTGCCGCAGATTGACCTGGCCAAGGCCAAGGACTCGTTGAAGAAGGCCGACATCACTCTGGCCAACGCCACCACTGATGCACGCCTGCAGAGTCAGGGCGCCGACCTGGACGCGCGCAACAAGCGGCTGCTGGCCGATCGCCAGAAGGCCGTGGTGGCCGAAGTCCAGCGCCAGGTCGATGCACTGACCCTGCGCGCGCCGTTCGATGGCCAGGTCGGCCAGGTGCAGGCGATCCAGTCCACCAACCTCGCCGCCAACGCGCCGGTGCTGGGCGTGGTCGACCTGTCCAAGTTCGAAGTCGAGATCAAGGTTCCGGAGAGCTTCGCCCGTGACCTGGCGATCGGCATGCCCGCACAGCTGACCGGCGGCAACGGCCAGCCGTTCCCGGGCGAGATCAGCGCGGTGTCGCCGGAGGTGGTCAACGGCGAGGTCAACGCCCGCGTGCGCTTCGCCAGCGCGCAGCCGGAAGGCCTGCGCCAGAGCCAGCGGATGTCGGTGCGCGTGCTGCTCGATACCCGCAGGAACGTGCTGAAGGTGGAGCGTGGCCCGTTCGTCGAACAGGGCAACGGCATGGCCTACGTGATGGATGGCCGCACCGCCGTGCGCCGTCCGGTGGAACTGGGCGTCAGCAGCCTGGGCGAAGTGGAAATCAAGTCGGGTGTGCAGCCGGGCGACCGCATCGTGGTCTCCGGCAGCGACCTGTTCAAGGACGCCGAACGCGTCTCCGTCAACTGATACCTGATACCTGAATCCTGGAGAGAGGACACCCCATGTACATGCTCGAAATGCGTTCGGTCGCCAAGGTCTTCCGTACCGAACAGGTGGAAACCCACGCACTGCGCTCGCTGGAACTGCAGGTCAAGGAAGGCGAGTTCGTCGCCGTCACCGGCCCGTCCGGCTCCGGCAAGACCACCTTCCTCAACATCGCCGGCCTGCTGGAAACCTTCACCAGCGGCACCTACATGCTGGACGGGCAGGACGTGAGCACGCTGGGCGACGATGCCCGCAGCCGCCTGCGCAACCAGAAGATCGGCTTCATCTTCCAGGGCTTCAACCTGATCCCCGACCTGAACCTGTTCGACAACGTCGACGTGCCGCTGCGTTACCGAAAGATGAGCGCCAACGAGCGCCGCGAACGCATCGAGAAGGCACTGACCCAGGTCGGCCTCGGCTCGCGCATGAAGCACTACCCGAATGAACTGTCCGGCGGCCAGCAGCAGCGTGCGGCCATCGCACGCGCCCTGGCCGGCAGCCCACGCCTGCTGCTGGCCGACGAACCGACCGGCAACCTGGACACGCAGATGGCCCGTGGCGTGATGGAGCTGCTGGAGGAAATCAACGCCGCCGGCACCACCATCGTGATGGTCACCCACGATCCGGAACTGGCCGCGCGCGCGCAGCGCAACGTGCACATCGTCGACGGCCAGGTGACCGACCTGGTACGCGAGCCGGTGCTGGCCACCCCGCCGCGCCACATCGTCGCCGTCAACGAGTGAGGGCCCGACCATGTTCGCTTACTACGCCCGATTGGCGGCGCGCAGCTTCCGCCGCAACAAGGTCCTGACCGCGCTGATGGTGGTTGCCATCGCACTCGGCATCGGCGCCTCGATGACCACGCTGACCGTCTTCCACGTACTGTCCGGCGACCCGATTCCCGGCAAGAGCGACCGGCTGTTCTACGTGCAGCTCGACGCCGCGACCGGCGCCTATGTCGCCGGCGAGGAGCCGGAAACCCAGTTGACCCGCTTCGACGGTGAAGCGCTGCTGCGCGAAGCCAGGGGTGAGCGCCAGGCGCTGATGAGCGGCGGCGGCGGCACCATCGAGCCGGACAACAGCACGCTCAAGCCCTTCAGCATCGACACCCGTTGGACCTCGGCCGACTTCTTCCCGATGTTCGAGGTACCCATGCAGTACGGTCGCCCCTGGACGCGCGAGGATGACAACGCCCGCGCCCGCGTGGTGGTCATCTCCAAGGCGCTCAACGACAAGCTGTTCCAGGGTGCCAACAGCGTGGGGCGCGACGTGCGCATGGAAGGCCAGAGCTATCGCGTGGTCGGCGTGATGAAGGAGTGGAGCCCGGAGCCGCACTTCTACGATCTGACCACCGGCAGCTACGGCAAGGACGAAGATCTGCTGCTGCCGATCTCCACCTCGTTCGACCTGAAGCTCGGCAACAACGGCAACATGAACTGCTTCGGCGAGAACCCCGACGGCAACAGCTACTCGCTCAATGCACCGTGCGCCTGGCTGCAGTACTGGGTGGAACTGGACCCGTCCAAGGCCGCCGACTACCGCCGCTACCTGGAAAACTACTCGACCCAGCAGCGTGAGGCCGGCCGCTTCAAGCACCCGCCGAACGTGCGCCTGCGCACCGTGATGGAATGGCTGGACTTCAACGGCGCGGTGCCCAGCGACGTGCGCCTGCAGCTGTGGCTGGCGCTGGGCTTCCTCGGCGTCTGCCTAGTCAACACGGTGGGCCTGCTGCTGGCCAAGTTCCTGCGCCGCAGCGGTGAGATCGGCGTGCGCCGCGCCCTGGGCGCCAGCCGTGGGCAGATCTTCCTGCAGTGCCTGGTCGAAGCCGGTGCGGTCGGCGTGGTCGGCGGCGTGCTCGGCATCGGGCTGGCCCTGCTCGGCCTGTACGCGGTGCGCCAGCAACCGGTGGACTACGCCCAGCTCGCTCATCTGGACGGCAGCATGCTGCTGCTCGCACTGGGCCTGACCCTGTTCGCCAGCCTTGCCGCCGGCTTCCTGCCGGCCTGGCGTGCGATGCAGGTCACCCCGGCCATCCAGCTCAAGTCGCAGTAAGCACGAGAACGAGGACTCCCATGGACATCCGCCCCATCCTCAGCACCCTGCGCCGGCACAAGACCGCTGCCGCCCTGATCGTGCTGGAAGTCGCACTGACCTGCGCCATCGTCTGCAACGCACTGTTCCTGGTCAGCCAGCGCGTCGACAAGATCAGCATGCCCAGCGGCATCGCCGAGAACGAACTGGTGATGCTGCGGGTCAGCGGCATCGGCGAGCAGACCAATGCCATGGCACGCACCCGCGAAGACCTGGCGGCACTGCGCGCGATTCCCGGCGTCACCAGTGCCACCATCATCAACCAGGTGCCGTTCCGCAACGGCTCGTCCAGCAGCAGCATCTCCCGCGAGGTCGACCAGGAGCGCCCGACCACGAATGCGTCGATGTACACCCTGTCCGAAGGCGGCCTGGGCACGATGGGAATCAACCTCATCGCAGGCCGCGACTTCCTTCCCGGCGAGTACATCGAGTTCAAGGAAGCCTCCAAGGGCGGTGCCAAGCAGAAGGCCGTCCCGGTGATCCTCACCCAGAGCACCGCCGCGAAGATGGAGCCCAACGGCAGCGCGCTGGGCAAGACCTACTACATGGGCAAGCAACCCTTGAACGTGGTCGGTATCGTCGACACGCTCAGCACGCCCAATGGCTGGAACGACAACTGGACCAATTCGATGCTGCTGCCGCTGCAGCGGTCCTTCGATGAAGGCGGCACGTACGTGCTGCGGACCGATCCGGCACGGCGCCAGGAAGTACTCGATGCTGGGGCCGCGGCGCTGGAACGCATCGACCCCAACCGGCTGATGCGCGACAAGCTGACCTATGAGGACCAGCGCAAGGACTTCTTCAAGAACGACCGGGCAATGGTCGGCCTGCTGATCACCGTCAGCATCTCGCTGCTGGTGGTCACCGCGCTGGGCATCATCGGCCTGGCCAGCTTCTGGGTGCAGCAGCGCAGCAAGCAGATCGGCATCCGCCGCGCGCTCGGCGCTACCCGCGGGCAGATCCTGCGCTACTTCCAGACCGAGAACTTCCTGCTGGCCACACTGGGCATCGTGCTGGGCATGCTGGCGGCCTACGCCATCAACCTCGCCCTGATGAACATGTACGAGCTGCCGCGCATGCCGCTGTATTACCTGCCACTGGGTGCGCTGCTGCTGTGGGCACTGGGCCAGATCGCGGTGTTCGGGCCGGCGCGGCGTGCCGCAGCGGTGCCGCCGGCGGTTGCCACCCGGGGCGCCTGAGATGCGCGCCTGCTGGCTGCTGCTGATGCTGCTTCCATCCCTGCCGGCCCTGGCCGGCAGCAGCAGCGCGCAGACGCTGGAGTGGCGCCAGCAGGATGCACGGCTGGCGCTGCGCTCTACCGAAGGCCAGGTGCGGGTGGAAGCCGCTGCCCCCGACGCCCGTTTCGGCGTGCGCAGCGGTGACCGCATCCTGCGCGTGGATGACACCGCCGTGCGCAGGATCGAGCATCTGACCGAAGCCCTGCGCCACTCCACCGCCCCCACCGCCTACCTGTTGCTGCGCCGCGACAGGCGCGAACTGACCGTGCCGGTGAATGCGGCTGCCTGGCGCCTGGCACTGGTTGCTCCGGTGCCGCCGCCACCGCCTCCTCCGCCGCGGTAAGCCTGGACCGCGCCTGCGGCCACGGGTTTGGCTATGCTTGATGGGTGGCGCCGGGCTCTCCCGGCGTGTGGACACGAACGGCTCCAACGGCGCCGCCCATCCCTTTCTGCAGAACCGCTTGATGCCTTCGATCCTGATCATCGACGACAACGCCAGCGTGGGTACCGCGCTGGACGTGCTGTTCTCCCTGCACGACATCGACACCCTGCAGGCACAGAGCCCGACCGAGGGCCTGGCACTGCTCGAGTCGCAGCCGGTCGACCTGGTGATCCAGGACATGAATTTCAGCGAGGACACCACGTCCGGAGAGGAAGGCGAGGCTCTGTTCGCGCAGATCCGCGAACGCCACCCGGACCTGCCGGTGATCCTGCTCACGGCCTGGACCCATCTGAGCAGCGCGGTGGACCTGGTCAAGGCCGGTGCCGCCGACTACCTGGCCAAGCCGTGGGACGACCGCAAACTGCTGACCACGGTCAACAACCTGCTGGAGTTGTCCGAAGCGCGTCGCGAACTGGACCGGCGTCGCAGCCGTGAACTGCGCCAGCGCAACGCACTGGAAGAGAAGTACGACCTGTGCGGCGCCGTGTTCGCCGACCCGGCCAGCGAGCGTGTCATCGCCCTGGCCTGCCAGGTCGCGCGCTCGGAGCTGCCGGTGCTGATCACCGGTCCCAACGGCGCCGGCAAGGAGAAGATCGCGCAGATCATCCAGGCCAATTCGCTGGCGGCCAAGGGCCCGTTCATCACCGTCAACTGCGGTGCGTTGCCATCGGAACTGATCGAAGCCGAACTGTTCGGCGCCGAGGCCGGTGCCTACACAGGCGCCAACAAGGCACGCGAGGGCAAGTTCGAAGCGGCCGACGGCGGCACCCTGTTCCTCGACGAGATCGGCAACCTGTCGCTGGGCGGGCAGATGAAGCTGCTGCGCGTGCTGGAAACCGGCCGCTTCGAGCGCCTGGGCTCCAACCGCGAGCGCCAGGTCAAGGTGCGCGTGGTCAGTGCGACCAATGCCGACCTTCCGGCCATGATCCGCGACGGCACCTTCCGCGAAGATCTCTATTACCGCCTCAACACGGTGGAACTGGTGCTGCCGCCACTGGCCGAACGCCCGGGCGACATCGTGCCCCTGGCCGAGCGTTTCCTGGCCACCGACAAGCCACTGTCCAGTGCAGCGGCCACTGCGCTGCAGCGGCATCCGTGGCCCGGCAATGTGCGTGAACTGCGCAATGTGATCCAGCGCGCCCAGCTGCTGGCCACCGGCAGCCGCATCGAAGTGGCTGACCTCAACCTGCCGCGCACCGCGGCGGCACCGCGCCCGGCACCGGGTGCCGGCAATGATCCTGATCGCGCGCGCATCGAAGATGTGCTGGCACGCAACCATGGCGTGATCGCGCAGGCCGCGGCCGAGCTCGGGCTCAGCCGCCAGGCGCTGTACCGGCGCATGGACCGCCACGGCATTCCGCGCGAATGAAGCGGCGCTCGTTCACCTTCCGCCTGTTCCTGCGCCTGCTGCCGGTGCTGGCGCTGGCTGCCGCGTTGCCGTGGCTGCTGGCGTACTGGATGGATCACGGCTGGGTGATCACCACGGTATCGACGCTGGTCCTGCTGTCGCTGATGTGGTGGACCCTGCGCCGCGCGACCGCACCGGTGCGCTCGCTGATGCGCGCGCTCTCCGGCACCACCAGCAGCTACCGCGATGGTGAGTACAACTTCGGCGTGCACTGGCCGGGCAATGATGAGCTGGGCGACCTGGTGCAGGCGCACCGCGAGCTGGGCGATGTGCTGCGTGCGCAGCGGCAAGGGCTGGTGCAGCGCGAACTGCTGCTCGACACCATGGTGCAGAACACGCCGGTGGCGATGCTGCTGATCGCGTCCGGCGGCGATGGCATCGCCCGCGTGGTGTTCTCCAACCTGGCCGCGCGCAAGCTGCTGCACGGCGGCTGGAAGCTGGAAGGCCAGCGCCTGGAGGATGTGCTGGAACAGGTGCCGGTGGAGCTGCGCGATGCGATCGCCCGCGGCGGCGACAGCCTGTTCGCGGTGCATGCCGAAGGCGAGGACGGCGACGAGGAAGACGAGCAGGTCTACCACCTCTCACGCCGCGCGTTCCAGCTCAACGGCCGCCCGCACGACCTGCTGCTGGTACGCCTGCTGACCGCCGAACTGCGCCGCCAGGAGGTGCAGACCTGGAAGAAGGTGATCCGGGTGATCAGCCACGAGCTCAACAATTCGCTGGCGCCGATCGCTTCGCTGGCCCATTCCGGCGGCGTGCTGGTGCAGCGCGAACGCTTCGACCGGCTGCCGGAAATCTTCACCACCATCGAAGACCGTGCGCGCCACCTGGAGGGCTTCATCCGTGGCTATGCGCGCTTTGCCAAGCTGCCCCAGCCACAGCTGCAGACCGTGCACTGGGCGCCGTTCCTGTCCAGCCTGCGCCAGCAGATTCCGTTCACCATGGAGCGCGAGCCGGACGAGGCGCTGAGCAGCCGCATCGACATCGCGCAGTTCGGGCAGGCACTGTTGAACCTGCTGAAGAACGCGCACGAAGCCTGCGCGGAAGCCGATCCGCCCAACGATGACGTGCAGGTGCAGCTGACACGGCTGCCGCAATGGCTGCGCCTGGACGTGCTGGACCGCGGCAAGGGCATGAACGAGCAGGTACTGCAGAACGCGCTGATGCCGTTCTATTCGACCAAGCGCAATGGCACCGGATTGGGGCTGGCGCTGACCCGCGAGATCGTGGAGGCGCATGGCGGGCGGGTGTCGCTGCAGAATCGCGGCGATGGCGGGTTGTGCGTGTCGATCCTGCTGCCGGCGGGTTGAGTGGATCGATGGGGTGGATCCACGCCATGCGTGGATGTGCCGACCGAGGTCGGCCCCTACCAGACCCGTCGCATCGCCACCCGCAGGTGCATCGGAAACCCGAGCGCAGCCTCTTCGGCCATGACGGTGCGCAGGCCGTCGTTCCACTGCGCCTCAGGCACTACGTCGAACCCTTCGCTGGCATAGAAAGCTGCATTCCACGGCACGTCGCTCAAGGTGGTCAGCACCGCTGCAGCAAAGCCGGAGGCCCTGGCCTGCGCCAATGCATGCCGCAGCAACGCACGGCCATGGCCGCGACGCGCATGCACCGGGTCGACGTCCATCTGCAGCACATGGAATTCACCGCACAGCTCGCCCGCCAGCAGGTAACCGGCAATGCCGCCCCCGGCGGCATCCACGACCCATAGCTGACCACGCTGAAGGCCCTCGCGCAGTGTCGACAGATCCAGCCCATGACCCGCGAACACGGGATAGGCCTCGTGGCCCTTCAACACCTCGCCAGCGCGCTGCTCGATGCCCGGCAGCACGCCGAGTTCATCGGCGTGCGGAACGCGGGGCTCAGGACTTCTTGAGCGGGCGCTTCCAGCCATCGATGGTTTCCTGCCGTGCGCGTGCCAGGGTCAGCTTGCCATCCGGCGCGTTGCGGGTGATGACCGAACCGGCGGCGATGGTTGCGCTTTCGCCGATGGTCACCGGTGCCACCAGCGAGCTGTTGGAACCGATGAACGCGTTGTCGCCGATGGTGGTGGTCGACTTGCTCACGCCGTCGTAGTTGCAGGTGATGGTGCCGGCACCGATGTTCACCTTGCTGCCGATGACCGCGTCGCCCAGATAGGTCAAATGGTTGGCCTTGCTGCCGACGCCGAGGGTGACCTTCTTGGTTTCGACGAAGTTGCCGACGTGCACGCCATCGGCCAGCACGGTACCTGGGCGCAGGCGCGCGAACGGGCCGACCAGCGCAGCGCCCTCGGTGACCACGCCTTCCAGATCGCAGTGTGCGCGCACTTCCGTGCCCGGCCCGAGATTGACGTCCTTCAGACGGTTGAACGGGCCAACGGTGACGCCATCGCCGAGCACGATGTTGCCTTCCAGCACGACGTCGACGTCGATCAGCACATCGCTGCCGACGGTAACGGTGCCGCGGATATCCAGCCGCGCCGGATCACGCACGCGCGCCCCCTGCGCGCACAGCGCACGCACCGCGCGCCGCTGCCAGGCGCGCTCCAGCTGCGACAGCTGCCAGGGATCGTTCGCGCCTTCGGCCTCCTGCGCGTCGGCGACCAGCGCCATCTCGGCCGGTGTGTACTCGTGGGCAGCAAAGGCGAAGACATCCGTCAGGTAGTACTCGCCCTGTGCATTGCTGTTGGAAAGCTGCGACAGCCAGCGGCGCAGTGCGGTCGACTCGGCCGCGATGATGCCGGTATTGATCGTGCGCACGCGCAGTTGATCGTCAGTGGCATCCTTCTGCTCGACGATCGAGCCGACCTTGCCCTCGGCATCGCGCAGCACGCGGCCGTAGCCGGTGGGATCGTCGACCTCGGCGACCAGCACCGCCAGGCGGCCCGGCTGCGCCAGCAGGTCGCGCAGGGTCTGCGCGCGGATCAGCGGCACGTCGCCGTACAGCACCAGCACCTGTGCGGCATCGGGCACCTGCGGCATTGCCTGCGCCACCGCATGGCCCGTGCCGAGCTGCTGGGCCTGCTCGGCCCACTGCAGGTCAGGCTGGCCCGCAAAGTGCTGCCGCACCGCTTCACCACCATGACCGTAGACCACGTGGATGGCGGCAGGCTGCAGCTCGCGTGCCGCGGCAATCACATGTGCCAGCATCGGCTCGCCGGCGATAGGCTGCAGCACTTTCGGCAGCACCGATTTCATGCGCTTGCCCGCGCCGGCGGCGAGGATGATGACGTGCAGGGGTTGGGTCATGGCAACGGCAATCTGTAGTTCGTTGCCGATGATTCTAGTGCGTGGGCCGCTAACATGGGGGCCTGCCCGTCCTCACCCCAACCATGAGCCTGCTCCGCCAGGGAAGCGCCTACCTCGTCATCGGCGCACTGCAGCTGCTGCTCGACTGGGCGGTGTTCGTGCTGGCCACGGCGGCGGGCGTGCCCGTGGTACCGGGCAACCTGGCCGGGCGCGTGGCCGGCATGCTGCTAGGTTTCTGGTTGAACGGGCGGATCACCTTCGCCACGGCCGACGGCCAGCAACGGCTGGGCTGGCACCGCTTCGCGCGCTTCCTGCCCCTGTGGCTGCTGCTCACCGCCGCCAGCACGCTGCTGGTAGCGGCCGCGGACCATGCGCTGGGCCTGCAGTACGCCTGGCTGGCCAAGCCGCTGGTGGAAGGCGGGCTGGCCGCTGTCTCGTTCCTGCTGATGCGCTACGTGGTGTATCGCTGATACGAGGTGGGGATCCGGATCGGTAGAGTCGACTGTCAGTCGACTGCCTTTCGATCAGGCCGCGAAAAACCCGCGCTGCGCGCGATAGTCGAGCAACGGTCGACTCTACCCAGTGCGGTCGGCACCAACAAAAACGCCGGCGCAGGGCCGGCGTTCTCGTGGGTGCAGCGCGAACCTCAGTGCTTGAGGGTCTTGCGCAGGCGCTCCAGCGCCTGCAGCTGCACCACGGCCTCGGCCAGCTTCTGCTGGGCTTCGGCAATTTCCATGGCTTCACCACGGTTGGCCAGGATGCGCTCGGCTTCTTCCTTGGCCTTGCGGACCGAGGCTTCGTCGATGTCCTGTGCGCGGATCGCGGTGTCGGCCAGCACGGTCACCACCTGCGGCTGCACTTCCAGGATGCCGCCGGAAATGGCGAAATCCAGCTGCTCGCCGTTCGGCGTGGTCACCACCACCTTGCCTGGCTTCAGGCGGGTGATCAGCGGCGCGTGCTTGGGCGCGATGCCCAGTTCGCCCAGCTCACCGGTGGCCACGACCAGGGTCGCTTCGCCACGGAAGATTTCCTGCTCGGCGCTGACGATGTCGCAACGGATCGTGCTCATGCAAATCTCTTCGCTGTTCGCGGCGGCGCAATGCCACCGTGGGAGTCCACCGGTGCAGGCGGTTGCCCGGCACCGGCGTCAGGTCGGGCAGGATCGCTCCCGCCCGTCCCGGATCAGGCCTTCTCGGCCATCTTCTTGGCCTTCTCGACCGCTTCTTCGATGCCGCCGACCATGTAGAACGCCTGCTCCGGCAGGTGGTCGTACTCGCCATCGACGATGGCCTTGAAGCCACGGATGGTGTCCTTCAGCGGCACGTACTTGCCCGGCGAACCGGTGAACACTTCGGCCACGTGGAACGGCTGGCTGAAGAAGCGCTCGATCTTGCGGGCGCGCGACACGGCCTGCTTGTCTTCTTCGGACAGTTCGTCCATGCCCAGGATGGCGATGATGTCCTTCAGTTCCTTGTACTTCTGCAGGGTCTGCTGGACGCGCTGGGCGGTGTCGTAGTGCTCGTGGCCGATGACCAGCGGGTCCATCTGGCGGCTGGTGGAGTCCAGCGGATCGACGGCCGGGTAGATACCCAGCGAGGCGATCGAACGCGACAGGGTGACGGTCGAGTCCAGGTGGGCGAAGGTGGTCGCCGGCGACGGGTCGGTCAGGTCGTCCGCGGGAACGTAGACGGCCTGGATCGAGGTGATCGAACCGTTCTTGGTCGAGGTGATGCGTTCCTGCAGGACGCCCATTTCCTCGGCCAGGGTCGGCTGGTAACCCACGGCCGACGGCATACGGCCCAGCAGTGCCGACACTTCGGTACCGGCCAGGGTGTAGCGGTAGATGTTGTCGACGAACAGCAGGACGTCCTTGCCCTTGCCGTTTTCGTCCTTCTCGTCGCGGAAGTACTCGGCCATGGTCAGGCCGGTCAGGGCGACGCGCAGACGGTTGCCCGGCGGCTCGTTCATCTGGCCGTACACCATCGCCACCTTGTCGAGGACGTTGGAGTCCTTCATTTCGTGGTAGAAGTCGTTGCCCTCACGGGTACGCTCACCCACGCCGGCGAACACGGACAGACCGCTGTGCGCCTTGGCGATGTTGTTGATCAGCTCCATCATGTTGACGGTCTTGCCGACGCCGGCGCCGCCGAACAGGCCGACCTTGCCGCCCTTGGCGAACGGGCACATCAGGTCGATGACCTTGATGCCGGTTTCCAGCAGTTCGGTGGCCGGGGACTGGTCTTCGTACGACGGGGCCGCACGGTGGATTTCCCAGCTGTCGCTGGCGGCCACCGGGCCGGCTTCGTCGATCGGACGGCCGAGCACGTCCATGATGCGGCCCAGGGTGCCAGCACCGACCGGCACGGAGATGCCGCGGTTGGTGTTGGTGGCGATCAGGTTGCGCTTCAGGCCATCGGTGGAACCGAGGGCGATGGTGCGCACCACGCCGTCGCCCAGCTGCTGCTGGACTTCAAGGGTGATTTCGGTGTTGTCGACCTTCAGTGCGTCGTACACCTTCGGCACCGACTCACGCGGGAATTCGACGTCGACGACCGCGCCGATGATCTGAACGATCTTGCCCTGACTCATTGCTGCATCCTCTAATGTGTGCTTTGAACGAACGCGGTCAGACTGCTGCCGCGCCGCCGACGATTTCGGAGATTTCCTGGGTGATCGCTGCCTGGCGCGCCTTGTTGTAGACGAGCTGCAGGGTGCCGATCAGCTTGTTGGCGTTGTCGCTCGCCGCCTTCATCGCAACCATGCGTGCGGCATGCTCGGAGGCGACGTTTTCCAGCAGTGCCTGGTACACCAGCGACTCGATGTAACGCGTCATCACGTGCTCCAGCACGGTCGCGGCATCGGGTTCGTACAGGTAATCCCAGTCGTGGTGAGCGACCTGCTTCTCAGCCGGCGGCAGCGGCAGCAGCTGATCGAAGCTGGCCTTCTGCGTCATGGTGTTCACGAAGCGGTTGTAGACCAGGTACACGCGGTCGACCTTGCCTTCGGTGAAGGCGTCGAGCATGACTTTGATCACACCGATCAGCGATTCCAGCTTCGGCACGTCGCCGATGTGGGTCACGCTGCCGACCATGTTGACCTTCACGCGGCGGAAGAAGGTCGATGCCTTCTGGCCGATGGTCACCAGGTCCACTTCGGCACCCTTGTCCTGCCATGCCTTGGCTTCGCCCAGCATCTTGCGGAACAGGTTGTTGTTCAGGCCGCCGGCCAGGCCGCGATCGGAGGAGATCACGATGAACCCGACCCGCTTGACCTGCTCGCGCTCGACCAGGAACGGATGCTGGTAGTCGGTGCTGGCCTGGGCCAGGTGGCCGATCACCTGCTTCATCGCCTGCGCGTACGGACGCGAGGTCTTCATCCGATCCTGCGCCTTGCGGATCTTGGAGGCCGAGACCATTTCCAGGGCGCGCGTCACCTTGCGGGTGTTCTGCACGCTCTTGATCTTGGTTTTGATTTCGCGTCCGCTTGCCATCTCTTGTTTCCCGTGGCGCGGGGCTGATGCCCCGCGTTGTTCAACCGTTTGTCATCTGGTCCAGCGGAGCCGGTGGCTCCGCTCTACAGGACCGCGATTACCAGCTGCCGGTGGTCTTGAACTCGGCGATGCCCTTCTTGAAGGCACCTTCGATGTCGTTGTCCCAACCGCCGGTGGCGTTGACCTTGCTGACCAGCTCGCCCTGGGTGTTGGCGAAGTGGGCGTGCAGGCCTTCTTCGAACGCCAGCAGCTTGTTGACCGGCACGTCGTCGAGGTAACCCTCGTTGACGGCGTAGATCGACAGCGCCTGGTTGGCGATCGACATCGGCGCGTACTGCTTCTGCTTCATCAGCTCGGTGACGCGCTGGCCACGCTCCAGCTGCTTGCGGGTCGCTTCGTCCAGGTCCGAGGCGAACTGCGCGAACGCAGCCAGCTCACGGTACTGGGCCAGCGAGATACGGATGCCACCCGACAGCTTCTTGATGATCTTGGTCTGGGCCGAGCCACCGACGCGCGACACCGAGATACCGGCGTTCACGGCCGGGCGGATGCCGGCGTTGAACAGGTCGGTTTCCAGGAAGATCTGGCCGTCGGTGATCGAGATCACGTTGGTCGGAACGAAGGCGGACACGTCGCCGGCCTGGGTTTCGATGATCGGCAGCGCGGTCAGCGAACCGGTCTTGCCGGTGACCTTGCCTTCGGTGAACTTCTCGACGTATTCCTCGGACACGCGGGCAGCGCGCTCGAGCAGGCGGGAGTGCAGGTAGAACACGTCACCCGGGTAGGCTTCACGGCCCGGCGGGCGCTTCAGCAGCAGCGAGATCTGGCGGTAGGCCACGGCCTGCTTGGACAGATCGTCGTACACGATCAGCGCGTCTTCGCCGCGGTCCATGAAGTACTCACCCATGGTGCAGCCCGAGTAGGCGCTGATGTACTGCATGGCAGCCGATTCGGAAGCGGTCGCGGCCACCACGATGGTGTGGGCCAGCGCGCCGTTCTCTTCCAGCTTGCGCACGATGTTGGCGATGGTCGAAGCCTTCTGGCCGATCGCAACGTACACGCACTTGATGCCGGTGCCCTTCTGGTTGATCACCGCGTCGATCGCCATGGCGGTCTTGCCGGTCTGGCGGTCACCGATGATCAGCTCGCGCTGGCCACGGCCGATCGGGATCATGGCGTCGACCGACTTGTAACCGGTCTGCACCGGCTGGTCGACCGACTTGCGCCAGATCACGCCCGGAGCAACGCGCTCCACCGGAGCGGTCAGTTCGGTGCCCAGCGGGCCCTTGCCGTCGATCGGCTCGCCCAGCGCGTTCACGACGCGGCCCAGCAGTTCCGGACCGACCGGCACTTCCAGGATGCGGCCGGTGGTCTTGGCGACGTCGCCTTCGCGCAGGTGCTCGTAGTCACCCAGGACCACGGCGCCGACCGAGTCGCGCTCCAGGTTCAGGGCCAGGGCGAAGGTGTTGTTCGGCAGTTCGATCATTTCGCCCTGCATCACGTCGGCCAGACCGAAGATGCGCACGATGCCGTCGGACACGCTGGTCACGGTGCCTTCGTTGCGCGATTCCGCGGCCAGCTTGACCTTCTCGATGCGGTTCTTGATCAGTTCGCTGATTTCGGAGGGGTTGAGCGTGGTTGCCATCGTCAAGTCCTAGTGCCGGCAGCGGGGCCGGACGTTAAATGAATTCAGTTAGCGAGCGCGGTCTGCAGACGGGCCAGCTTGCCCTTCAGCGAACCATCGATGACCACGTCGCCGGCGTCGATCACGGCGCCGCCGATCAGCGAGGCATCGACCGCGGTGGTCACGTCGACCTCGCGGTTGAAGCGCTTGCGCAGCGCGACCTTGATCGCATCCAGCTCACCGGCCGACAGCTCGGCCGCCGAGGTCACGGTGGCCTTGACCACGTGCTCGGCTTCGGCGCGCAGGGCATCGAACATGCCGGAGATTTCCGGCAGCAGCGGCAGACGATGCGAGTCGGCCAGGATGGCCAGGAAGCGCGAGTAGGTCTCGCCGTGGGTCACCGGCGCCAGCAGGGCGACGGCGTCGTCACGGCCCAGCTCCGGGTTGGCGAGCAGGGCCGCCACGCGCGGATCGGCGGCGACGTGGGCGGAGAACGCCAGGGCGTCCGACCACGGCGCGAACGCGCCTTCGTCGCGCGCGGTCGCGAACGCGGCGCGGGCGTACGGGCGGGCAAGCGTGAGGGCCTGGCTCATCCTTAGATCTCCGAGGCCAGCTCGTCGAGCAGCGCCTTGTGGGCGTTGGCGTCGATTTCGCGCTTGAGCAGCTTTTCGGCACCGGTCACGGCCAGCGCGGACACCTGCTTGCGCAGATCTTCACGGGCACGGTTGGCGGCGGCGTCGATTTCAGCCTGGGCCAGTTCCTTCTGACGGGTGGCTTCGGTGATCGCTTCGTTACGGGCAGCATCAACGATCTGGTTGGCGCGCGCGTGGGCCTGGTCGATGATCTCGTTGGCCTTGGTGCGTGCTTCTTTCAGCGCTTCGTTGACCTTCTCCTGCGCCTGGGCCAGATCTTTCTGGCTGCGGTCGGCAGCAGCGAGGCCTTCAGCAATCTTCTGCTGGCGCTCTTCGATCGCGTTCATCAGCGGCGGCCAGATCTTGGTCGCGATGATCCAGATCAGACCAGCGAAGGCGAGCGCCTGCGCAAGAAGGGTGAAATTGATATTCATGGTTAGCTCGATCGCTGGTTTCGGGGTGGACGCGCCGCCGTAGCGGCGCATCCGGCCTTCATCCGAAACCGGGTGCATCAGCACCCGGTCGTCTCAAACCGCTGTATCAGCCGGCCAGAGCCTTGGTGACGGCGCCAGCGAAGGCAGCCGACAGCGGGTTGGCGAAGGCCAGCAGCAGGCCGACGGCGACCGAGATGATGAACGCGGCGTCGATCAGGCCGGCGGTGATGAACATGCGGACCTGCAGGACCGGGATCAGTTCCGGCTGGCGGGCGGCCGACTCCAGGAACTTACCAGCCATGATGGCCAGACCCAGACCGGCGCCCAGCGCGGCCAGGCCGATCATGATGCCGACGGCAAGGGCGGTGGAGCTCTGAATCTGCGCGAAGTTGGTCAGGACGGCGAAGTACATGGTTATCTCCAGGAACTTAAGTTGCTAAGGGTGATGAAACGGATGAAGGTTGAAACGCGTTGAAGCTTGAAACTCAGTGAGCGTCTTCCGACAGGCTCAGGTACACGATCGACAGCATCATGAAGATGAAGGCCTGCAGCGGGATCACCAGCAGGTGGAACAGCATCCAGCCGAGGCCGAACGCACCACCGGCAATGGCACCGAAGAAACCGGCACCACCCAGCACCCAGATCAGCAGGAACACGATTTCGCCGCCGAACATGTTGCCGAACAGTCGCATCGCCAGCGAGATCGGCTTGCTCAGCCACTCGACGATGTTGAGGATCAGGTTGAACGGCATCATCCACTTGCCGAACGGCGCCGTCAGGAATTCCTTGATGAAGCCCAGCAGGCCCTTCGACTTCAGCGCGAAGAACAGCATCAGGAAGAACACGCTGATGGCCATGCCCAGGGTGGCATTGACGTCGGCGGTCGGCACCGGCTTCCAGTAGTGGATGCCCGCCCATTCCAGCGGCTTGGCGATGAAGTCGGCCGGGATCATCTTGATCAGGTTCATCATCAGGATCCAGAAGAAGATCGTGATGGCGATCGGCGTGACCAGCTTGCTCTTGCCGTGGTAGGTGTCCTTGGCCTGGCGGTCGACGAACTCCAGGCAGATCTCGACGAAGGCCTGCCACTTGCCCGGCACGCCGGCGGTGGCCTTGCGGGTGCCCAGCCAGAACGCGACCACGATCACCAGGCCCATCAGGACCGCGGTGAGGAAGGTATCGACGTGGATATGCCAGAACATACCCTCACCCTTGCCGACCGGCGCGGTCAGGTTGTGCAGGTGATGCTGGATGTAGCTGGTAGGGGTTAGAGCCTCGCCCGCCATGTGTCCGGAACCTTCAGTTAATTGAATTCTGTCAACGCCTGGCCATGGCCAGGACCTGGAACATCAAGCCGACGGCGATACCGGCCAACAGCGCCAATGCAGGCAGCTTGAAGACCAGGAACCCCACCAGCAGGACGCCGAAAACCACCACCCACTTGGCCACGATCGCAATGATCAGGCGAGCCATCGCCGAACCTGCGGCCACCGCTCCCCCGCTCAGTGCCATCCGCGCCGCCACCCAGCCACCGGCCGAAATGGCCACACCGGACGCCAGCGCGCCGAGGGCATACTTCGGACCCACCAGCAGGAAGGCCAGGGCCAGGACAGCGACCGCGGCCAGCGGGTAGACCGCGGCGCGCAGCATCAGTCGCCGACCCGCATCAACGGAGTTCAGCACAGGACGTCCCGCGTGGTTGCAAGTGGAGGGCTGAGGCGGCTACAGCAGAGGGGGCCTCATCGAGCCGCCAAATTATAGCAATGGGACAATTTGCGAGACAACCGCTGCCTGTTCATCCCGGGAGGCCGCAAGTTGCGGTAACGGTTACATTTTTGCGTGCCACCCAAGGGACAATGACGTCCGCATGATGCTGCAGCGCAGTATTGAACTTTGGTCGCAGGCTGCGGAACTTTCGCCGAATGCGCCGGTCCGATCTTTCGACCTGCCTGCAGCAACCTCGTCGACGCTTCGCCCCGCAGGTCCCACGATGGCCCCGAAGCCCGGCTCCGGGGCCATCTTTTTGCATCGTCGCGACAGCGCTGAACCGTGCACATCCCGTGGACCATACGTTCACGGATGGTGGACGCCGCCGTCCGGCACAGTGGTCTTCATTCTGATGAACCACTGCAAGGACTCTTCGATGCGCTCCGTTCCCACCCTGCTCGCCCTCTCCCTGCTCGCCGCCGGCGCTTCGTTCGCCAATGCCGCCCACGCCGCGGAAGGCGACGACCGTTTCGCCATCCGCCTGGGTGCGATGAACATCGATTCGGATAACACGCTCCGCGGCAGGACCAACGTGGCTGGCCAGGACATCGCCCTGGACCAGGACTTCAAGCTGGGCGGCAAGGAATGGGAGCCGCGCATCGACGGCATGTTCCGCATCAGCAACCGCCAGCGCCTGCTGTTCAACTACTTCAAGTACGACAAGGATCGCCGCGAGACGCTGGACCAGGGCATTTCCTTCGGCGGTGAGAACGTACCGGCCGGCAGCTTCGTGAAGGGTGAACTGAAGTACCAGGTGGCCAGCCTGGTCTATGACTATTCGGTCGTCGATACCGACACCTTCGACCTCGGCCTGCAGATCGGTGGCGAGTACGCCAAGGTCAGCACCAAGGGTTATGCCGACCTGGGCACCGTGTACGAAGGCCAGTTCCTCGACGAGAAGGCCGACGGCATCGCGCCGGTGGTGGGTGCGCGCATGACCTTCACCCCGTCCGAGCGCTGGATGATCACGCTGCAGGGCCAGTACCTGAACACGCGTTGGGGCAGCTTCGATGACTACAAGGGCGACCTGAGCCGCGCCAATGCCATCGTCGATTACCGCTTCACCAAGAACTTCGGCGTGTTCGCCGGCTACGACTGGTTCAAGCTGGACGTGGACAAGAAGGGCAGCGACGGCACCGTCGGCCTGAAGCAGGAATTCAAGGGCCCGGTGGCAGGCGTCAGCTTCGTGTTCTGATCCCCCGCCCCTTCCACCGCACTCTCTCTCCTGGCGCGGCCTCCGGATCATCGGGGCCGCGCTTTTTTTGTGGACTCCTGACAGGACAGCAGAAGCGGGTTGGTCGAGCGCTGGAGGGAGCGGGGGCTGCGTGCGAATGTCCCCCGGCGCCGGCCTGCGGCCGGCACCTCCTCCTTTACTTCGCACACAGCCCCCGCTCCCTCCGCGTGTCAGGCACCCGGGTGGCTTTGGCAGCTGCTCTCGACTGTCCGCAAGCCGAGCCGCTGCGCGGGTGGTGGGCGTTTCGACAAAGTAAAGGAGGAGGCGACCGCCGCAGGCGGGCGACGGGGGACATTTGTCGAAATGCCCGCCTCCCGCGCAGCGGCCCCAACCCTCGCGATGACAACAGCCGAAGACATTCCTGCAGCCAACGAAAAAGCCCCGGCAGAAGCCAGGGCTTTTCGTTCGGAACGGCGCGGGCGCCTTACTTCTTCTTCGGCATGTACAGATCGGTGATCGTGCCGTCGTAGATCTCCGAGGCCATCGCCACCGACTCGCTCAGCGTCGGGTGCGCGTGGATGGTGTGGCCGATGTCTTCGGCTTCGGCACCCATCTCGATGGCCAGGCCGATCTCGGCCAGCAGGTCACCGGCATGCACGCCGACGATGGCACCACCGATGATGCGGTGGGTCTCTTCGTCGAAGATCAGCTTGGTGAAGCCCTCGGTACGACCGATGCCGATCGCGCGACCGCTGGCCGCCCACGGGAACTTGGCCACGCCGACCTTCAGGCCCTTGGCCTTGGCTTCGGTCTCGGTGACGCCAACCCAGGCGATTTCCGGGTTGGTGTAGGCCACCGACGGAATCACGCGGGCGACCCATTCCTTCTTGTGGCCGGCAGCCACTTCGGCGGCCAGCTTGCCTTCGTGCGTGGCCTTGTGGGCCAGCATCGGGTTGCCGACGATGTCGCCGATGGCAAAGATGTGCGGCACGTTGGTGCGCATCTGGCGGTCCACCGGGATGAAGCCACGCTCGGTGACCTGCACGCCGGCCTTCTCGGCATCGATCTTCCTGCCGTTCGGCGAGCGGCCGACGGCCACCAGTACGCGGTCAAAGGTGCCCTGCGCCAGCGCCGGCGACTGGCCTTCCTCGGCGGCTTCGAAGGACACGGTGATGCCCTTGGCATCGGCGGTGACGCCCGAGGCCTTGGTCTTCAGGTGCACTTCGATGCCCTGCTTCTTCAGGCGGTCGGCCAGCGGCTTGACCAGGTCCTTGTCGGCACCCGGCATCAGCTGGTCCATGAACTCGACCACGGTGACCTTGCTGCCCAGCGCGCCATACACGGTGGCCATTTCCAGGCCGATGATGCCGCCGCCGACGACCAGCAGCGAGCCCGGCACTTCGGCCAGCTCCAGCGCATCGGTGGAGTCCATCACGCGCGTGTCGTCCCAGGGGAAGTTCGGCAGCTTCACCGCCTGCGAACCGGCGGCGATGATGCACTTCTGGAAGCGCAGCAGCTGGGTGCTGCCGTCAGCGGCGGTGATCTCCAGCTCGTTGGCCGAGACGAACCTGCCGACGCCCTGCACGCTGCGGACCTTGCGCTGCTTGGCCATGCCGGCCAGGCCCTTGGTCAGCTGGTTGACGACCTTTTCCTTGTACTGGCGCAGCTTGTCCAGGGTGATGGTCGGCTTGCCGAACTCGACGCCGAAATCACCGGCGTGGGCCACTTCGTCGATCACCGCTGCGGCATGCAGCAGCGCCTTGGACGGAATGCAGCCGACGTTGAGGCAGACGCCACCGAGGCTGGCGTAGCGCTCGACCAGCACGGTATCCAGGCCAACGTCGGCGGCGCGGAAGGCGGCGGTGTAGCCGCCCGGGCCCGAGCCCAGCACGACCATTTCGCATTCGATATCGGCCGGCTTGCCGCTGGACAGCGCCGGCTTCGGTGCGGCCGGTTCAGCCGGGGCGCGGTGCGACGGGGTCACCGGCGGCTTGCTGGCCGGCGCAGCTGCGGCCGGAGCCGGTGCCGCGGCCTTGGCCGGGGCTTCTGTGGCGCCTTCGGTTTCCAGCACCACGACCACGGCGCCTTCGGACAGGCTGTCGCCCAGCTTGACCTTCAGTTCCTTGACCACACCGGCGGCCGAAGACGGCACTTCCAGGGTGGCCTTGTCCGATTCCAGGGTCACCAGACCCTGATCCTTCTTCACCGTGTCGCCGACGGCGACCAACACTTCGATCACCGGCACATCGCTGTAATCGCCGATGTCGGGAACCTTGACTTCAATCGTGGCCATGGTGGTTTTCCTCGTGCCCGGCCGGCATGGCCGGCGGGCTGTCACTGCATCTGTTCACGCGGCCGCGCCAGGGGGCGGCAGCCGCACGGTGGGGGCGAAGCGGTGCCTTACAGCAGCACGCGGCGCATGTCGGCCAGTACCTGCGACAGGTAGGTGGTGAAGCGTGCGGCCAGGGCGCCATCGATGACGCGGTGGTCGTAGCTCAGCGACAGCGGCAGCATCAGCTTCGGCGCGAATTCCTTGCCATTCCAGACCGGCTGGATGGAGGACTTGGAGACGCCGAGGATGGCCACTTCCGGTGCATTGACGATCGGGGTGAACGCGGTGCCGCCGATGCCGCCCAGCGAGCTGATCGAGAAGCAGCCGCCGCTCATGTCGGCCGGGCCCAGCTTGCCGTCGCGCGCCTTCTTGGCCAGTTCGCCGGTTTCCTGCGCGATCTGCACCACGCCCTTCTTGTCCACGTCGCGGATGACCGGCACGACCAGGCCGTTCGGCGTGTCGGCGGCGAAACCGATGTGGAAGTACTTCTTCAGGGTCAGGTTTTCACCGCTGGCATCGAGCGAGGCGTTGAATTCCGGGAACTTCTTCAGCGCCGCGGCGCTGGCCTTGATCAGGAAGGCGAGCATGGTCAGCTTGATGCCGGCCTTCTCGTTTTCCTTGTTCAGCGCCACGCGCAGGCCTTCCAGGTCGGTGATGTCGGCCTGTTCGAACTGGGTGACGTGCGGGATCATCGCCCAGTTGCGGGCCAGGTTCGCGCCGGAGATCTTCTTGATGCGCGACAGCGGCTGCACTTCGGTCTCGCCGAACTTGCTGAAGTCGACCTTCGGCCACGGCAGCAGGTTCAGGCCACCACCGGCGGCGACGGGAGCACCGGCAGCAGCCGGCACGCCGCCGCCGAGCGCGGCCTTGACGAACTTCTGCACGTCACCCTTGGTGATGCGGCCGCCCTTCTCGGTGCCGTTGATCTGCAGCAGGTCCACGCCCAGTTCGCGCGCGAACACACGCACCGCCGGGGTGGCGTACGGCACCTTGGCCGGCAGCACGCCATCGGCATTGAACTGCACCGGCGGGCTGGACGGGGTACCGGCCGAGGCGATCTCGCGGGCGGCCAGCTTGTCCGGCTGGGCCGGAACGGCGACCGGCTCGACCTTGGTGGCGGTTTCGGCGGCGGCCGGGGCAGCGGCAGCGGCGGCCTTGCTCGGGGCCGGCGCGGCAGCGCCCTCGGCCTCGATGATGGCGACCACGGCACCCTGCGACAGATTGTCGCCGACCTTGACCTTCAGCTCCTTGACCACGCCAGCAACCGACGACGGCACTTCCATGGTGGCCTTGTCGCTTTCCAGCGTGACCAGGCCCTGGTCCTTCTTGACCGTATCGCCGACGGCGACCAGCACTTCGATGACCGGGATGTCGGTGTAATCGCCGATGTCCGGCACCAGCGCTTCAACGGCACCGCCGCTGGCGGCCGGGGCGGCCGGGGCAGCAGCGGCCGGGGCCGGCGCGCTCTGGGTGGCGGCTGCCGGGGCAGCAGCCTTGGCCGGTGCCGGTGCGCCGGCGGCCGGCTTGGCAGCTTCGCCTTCGGCCACTTCGATCAGCGCCACGACCTTGCCTTCGGACAGGGTGTCGCCGACCTTGACCTTGAGTTCCTTGACCACGCCCGCCACCGAGGACGGCACTTCCATGGTCGCCTTGTCGCTTTCCAGCGTCACCAGGCCCTGGTCCTTCTTGACCGTGTCGCCGACGGCGACAAGCACCTCGATTACCGGGATATCGCTGTAGTCACCGATATCGGGGACAAGTGCTTCCTTGATTTCGGCCATGGGGATAACTCCGGCAATCTGGTGTAGGGAAACGTCTATTGTGCGGCCAGCGGGGTCCAGCGCCAACCGTTACAGGTGTTTTCAGTACGCACGCAGCCGGGACACGCTGTTGCTCATGGGTTGCGGCCTTGACCAGTCGGTAGCGTATTGTCCGGACGATGTCCGCTTGATGTCGCCAGTACGTCGGCCACCGGCTGCCAGGCCAGGCGCAGGCGCGGCAGCGACCACGCCGCGTTGGCCGGGCTGGTGGAGGGCAGCGCCAGCAGCCTCGGCGGCGCCTCCAGCCGGGGCAGCACCCAGCGCTGGAACGCCTGCATCGACGCCGCGCCATTGCAGGCGATCAGCTCCAGCTCAGGAAGCGAGGCGATCAGTGACGGCAGCGCATTGGGCACTTCCGTGCCGCGCACGATGTCCGCGTCCAGGCTGCCGCGCCGCTCGCACTGGCCGATCACATCCCACAGGCCGATGCCCGCGGCGTTCAATGCCTGCAATCGCTGTGCATACGGCAGGCCCGCATCAAACCCGCAGATTTCCGCCAAAAGCGGCCAGAAGCGATTGCGCGGGTGCGCGTAGTAGCGCTGCTCCTGCAGCGACGCCACACCCGGCATCGAACCGAGCAGCAGCACTCTGCAATCCACGTTCACCTGCGCTTGCAGGCCGATGCACATCGTCGCAGCGCTCACATCTTCTCCAACTGAATGAATGTCACGGATGGCCAAAAACCCCATGAATACAGGCTTTTCGCGCTGCTCGCTGAACAAGCCAAACCAATTTTTAACGCGCGTCGGATTCGATTCATGTTGGGGCGACTACGGTGTGCTCGCCCCGCAACCGGGGGCCCAAAACAAGAAACATTAGGAGATACCCCCATGCGCTCCATCCGTATCCTGAGTCTCGCCCTGCTGACCTCCGCCGCGTTCGCGCCGGCCGCTTTCGCCCAGGACAGCAGCAGCACCGATACCGCTTCGGGCAAGCATTTTGCCGTTGTTGGCGGCATCTCGCTGCTGCAGCCGAAGAATGATCCGATCGACGGCATCAAGAAGACCGATGGCGGCCCGGCGCCGACCGTCAGCTTCAGCTACTACGTCAACGACAACTGGGCCGTTGAACTGTGGGGCGCCGCCGACAAGTTCGACAACAAGTTCAAGGGCCCGAACAACGTTCGCGTGGGTTCGGTCGAGCAGCAGCCGGTCGCGCTGAGCGGCCAGTACCACTTCGGCCAGGCCGACAACGTGTTCCGTCCGTTCGTGGGCGTGGGCTACTACCAGTCGAGCTTCAGCAGCGAAAAGCTGGCCGACGGCAGCAGCTCCGACATCCGCCTGAAGGACGCCAAGGGCGTGATCGGCACCGTCGGCGTGGACATGAACATCAATTCCACCTGGTTCGCCCGTGCTGACGCCCGCTACATGCGCGCCCGCCCGGACGTGAAGGTTGGCGGCGAGAAGATCGGCGAAGCCAAGATGGATCCGTGGACCGTCGGCTTCGGCATCGGCGCCCGCTTCTGATCCAGGCAGCACCGCTCCATTGATGCAACGCGACGGGCCCTTCGGGGCCCGTCGTCGTTTCCGTCACCTGCGGTCTGTAGAGTCGAGCTTGCTCGACTGCCTTTCGTAGAGTCGAGCTTGCTCGACTATCGGCAATGCAGTCGAGCAAGCTCGACTCTACAGACACAGGACACGGAGGCGCGATGGAGGAGGTTGACCTGCTGGTGATCGGTGGCGGCATCAACGGTGCCGGCATCGCCCGTGACGCGGCCGGTCGCGGCCTGCGGGTGCTGCTGTGTGAACAGCATGACCTGGCCGCGCACACCTCCAGTGCCAGCAGCAAACTGATCCACGGCGGCCTGCGTTACCTGGAACAGGGTGAACTGGGCCTGGTGCGCAAGGCACTGGGCGAGCGCGAGGTGGTGCGCCGGCAGGCACCGCACCTGGTCCATCCGTTGCGCTTCGTGCTGCCCTGGGAACCGCACCTGCGCCCGCGCTGGATGCTGCGCGTGGGGCTGTGGCTGTACGACCACCTGGGCCGGCGCAGCCCTGCCTTCCCCGCCTCGCAGGCGCTGGACCTGCAGCAGGATTCGCTCGGCGCCTGGCTCTCTCCGATGCTGCGGCGGGCCTTCAGCTATGCCGATGCACAGGTCGATGATGCGCGGCTGGTACTGCTGAACGCACTGGATGCCGCGCAGCGCGGCGCGCAGGTGCAGGTGCGCAGCCGCTGCACCGAACTGCGTGCGCTGCAGGGCCGTTGGCAGGCCGTGCTGGAAACCCACGATGGTCAGCAACGGCACGTGATCGCACGCGCAGTGGCCAATGCCGCGGGCCCGTGGGCGGGCGGCCTGCTGGAACGGATGCAGGCGCGCAGCGGCGGCCCCGCCCTGCGCCTGGTGCAGGGCAGCCACATCGTGCTGCGCCGCCCCTGGCCCGAAGACAGCGCCTGCCTGCTGCAGCAACCCGATGGCCGGGTGGTGTTCCTGCTGCCCTTCGCCCACGACCACCTGCTGGTCGGCACCACCGACACCGATTACCGTGGCGATCCGGCGCGCTGCAGCGTGCTGCCGTCCGAGGTGGCCTACCTGTGCGATGCCGCCAACCGCTACCTGCGTGAACCGATCACCGCCGCAGACGTGGCCTGGCAGTTCGCCGGTGTGCGCCCGCTGCTGGCCGACCCGGACCCGCGTGCGGCGAAGCTTAGCCGCGACTACCGCCTGCAGGTACAGTCCGATCCGGCGCCGGCACTGCATGTGCTCGGCGGCAAACTGACCACCTATCGGGTACTGGCCGAAGAGGCACTGGACCTGCTGCGCCCTGCCCTGCCGCAGATGGGGCCCGCCTGGACCGCAACCGGAGCCGCACTGCCGGGCAGCGACTGGGGGGACGCCGCACAGGCCCGCTCGCAGCTGAGCGCGCGGGCTCCCTGGTTGCCCGCGGACATCGCGCGACGCTGGGCCGGGGCCTACGGCAGCCGCAGCGCGTCGTTGCTGGGCGCGGCGCAATCCATGGACGATCTTGGCGAGCACTTCGGTGCGGGCCTGCATGCGCGCGAAGTGGATTTCCTGCGGGAGCATGAGTGGGCGCACGACGCCGATGATGTGCTGTGGCGGCGGAGCAAGCTGGGGTTGCGGCTGGATGCCGCGCAGATGGCACGGCTGCAGGCCTGGATGGATAGACGGTAGAGTCGAGCTTGCTCGACTGGCATGAAGAGCAGTCGAGCAAGCTCGACTCTACCAATACCATCGCTACCGGAGACGCTGCATGACGCCCCGCTACGTGCTGGCCATCGACCAGGGCACCACCAGTTCGCGCGCGATCCTGTTCGACCGTGCCGGCAACATCGTCGGCAGCGCGCAGCGCGAGTTCGCGCAGATCTTCCCGCACCCCGGCTGGGTCGAGCATGACCCGCGCGAGATCCTCACCAGCGTCTATGCCACGCTGACCGAACTGCTCAGCCGCGGGCAGATCGACCCGCGCCATATCGCCGCGCTGGGCATCACCAACCAGCGCGAGACCACCGTGGTCTGGGACCGCGCCACCGGCCAGCCGATCCACAACGCCATCGTCTGGCAGTCGCGGCAGAGCCACGCCCTCTGCGAGCGGCTGAAGTCCGATGGCCACGAGGCGCTGGTGCGCGAGCGTACCGGCCTGCTGATCGATGCGTATTTTTCCGCAACCAAAGTGCGCTGGATCCTCGACCACGTGGAGGGCGCGCAACAGCGGGCCGAGCGCGGCGAACTGCTGTTCGGCACCATCGACAGCTGGCTGGTGTGGAACCTCAGCGGTGGCCAGGCGCACGTGACCGATTACAGCAACGCCGCGCGCACGCTGCTGTTCAACATCCACACGCTGGACTGGGATGACGACCTGCTGGCGCTGCTGGACATCCCGCGCGCGATGCTGCCGCAGGTGCGCGACTCCAGTTCGGTATACGCGCACACCCGGCCGCAGTTCTTCTTTGACCATCCGATCCCGATCGCCGGCATCGCCGGTGACCAGCAGGCGGCGCTGTTCGGCCAGGCCTGCTTCCAGCCGGGCATGGTCAAGAACACCTATGGCACCGGCTGCTTCATGCTGATGCATACCGGCACCCAGGCGGTGCGTTCGCGCAACGGACTGCTGACTACCATCGCCTGGGGCCTGGACGGGCGCGTGGAGTACGCGCTGGAGGGCTCGATCTTCGTGGCCGGCTCGGTGGTGCAGTGGCTGCGCGATGGGCTGCGCATGATCGAACGCGCCGGCGACAGCCAGGCACTGGCCGCGCAGGTACCCGACAGTGGCGGGGTCTACCTGGTGCCAGCGTTCGTCGGCCTCGGCGCGCCCTATTGGCGCAGTGACGTGCGCGGCGCGATGTTCGGGTTGACCCGGGGCACGCGCAAGGCGCACTTCGTGCGCGCCGCACTGGAAGCGATGGCCTACCAGACCCGCGATGTGCTGGATGCGATGCAGTCCGATGCAGGCATCGCGCTGACCGAGCTGCGCGCTGATGGCGGTGCGATCGGCAACGACTTCCTGGCCGGCTTCCAGGCCGACATCCTCGGCGTGCCGCTGCTGCGGCCGCGACTGACCGAGACCACCGCGCTGGGTGCGGCCTACCTGGCCGGGCTGGCGGTGGGGTTCTGGACCAGCCGCGAGCAGATCACCGCGCAATGGGGCCTGGACCGGCGCTTCGAGCCACAGATGGAGGTGGCGCGGCGCGAGAAGCTGTACGCCGGGTGGCAGCAGGCGGTGGCCGCCACGCTCGCCTTCCACGTCGACTGAGGGTAGCGCCGGTCAGAACGCCGGCAGCACCGCGCCCTTGTACTTGGTTTCGATGAAGGCCTTCACCTGCGGGCTGGTCAGCGCCTTGGCCAGCTTCTGAACGCGGGCATCGTCCTTGTTGTCCGGGCGCGCGACCAGGAAGTTCACGTACGGCGAATCCTTGCTTTCGATCGCCAGCGCGTCCTGGGTCGGGTTGAGGCCGGCATCCAGCGCATAGTTGGTGTTGATCAGGGCCAGATCGACCTGGTCCAGCACGCGCGGCAGCATCGCCGAGTCCAGCTCGCGGAACTTCAGGTTCTTCGGGTTGGCGATGATGTCGCGCTGGGTCGACAACGCGTTGGTCGGGTCCTTCAGTTCGATCACGCCGGCCTTGTGCAGCAGGATCAGCGCACGGCTGTTGTTGCTCGGGTCGTTCGGGATCACCACGTCGGCGCCCTCACGCAGCTCGGCCAGCGACTTGATCTTGCGCGAGTACGCACCGAACGGCTCGATGTGCACGCCGATCACCTTCACCAGGTCGGTCTTGCGGTCGCGGTTGTAGGCATCCAGGTACGGCTCGGTCTGGAAGTAGTTGGCGTCCACCTGCTTCTGCACCAGCTGGTCGTTGGGCTGCACGTAGTCGTTGAACACGCGCACGTCCAGGTCCACGCCTTCCTGCTTGAGGATCGGCTTGACCACCTCGAGGATCTCGGCGTGCGGCACGGCCGTGGCGGCCACCACCAGCTTCTGCGAGGGTTCGCCGGATTTTCCGCAGGCGGTCAGGGCCAGCGCAGCGGCAAGCAGGGGCAGCAACAGGGTCTTCTTCATGGGCGGTGGGGTTCTCGTGGGGAGGGTCAGGCGTTGTCGTAGTTGCTCAGGGCCAGCTCGAGCAGGGCCTTGGCCTGCTCGCGCAGCATCACAGGCTCCACGATCTCGGCATCCGAGCCATAGTGCAGCACGTCCATCAACAGCTCGCGCGAGACGCTGTACGGCACCTTCAGTTCATAGCGGCCATCGGCCAGGAAGCGGCCCTGCTGCTTGGAGTGCCAGTGCTCGTCGGCCACCCAGCGCGCGGCCTTGGCGCTGAACAGGATGGTCGCCCAGCCCTTCGGCGCGCCGGAGAAGATCCCGTAGCTGGCACCCAGCTGCTCGTCCAGTTCGCTGTCGGCAACATCGCGGGCGGTGCTGTCGACCACCCGCGCCTTGTGGATGCGGTCCACGGCAAAGCTGCGCAGCGCGTCGCGGTCGTGGTCCCAGGCATCCAGGTACCAGTTGTCGCGGTAGTGGGTCAGGCGCTGCGGCGAGACCGTGCGCTTGGTCGGCTCGTCGGTGGAACGGGCGCGGTACTCGAACGCCAGCTGGCGGCGCTCCAGCACCGCCGAGGCGACGCTGCGGAAGCTGCCTTCATCGAACTTGCGCCCACGGTGCGGGATCACCCGCACGCGGTCCACCGGCCAGCTGGAGACACCTGCCTGGGCCGCCAGCAGGCTTTCGATGCGCTGCTGCAGCGGTGCCAGCACCGAGGACAGCACGCCGCCGCCGGTGCGCGCCAGCAGGTGCTGCGAGGCCAGCAGGGCGTGCAGTTCCTCCGAGCTCAGCCACAGGCCGGGCAGCTCGAAGCGGTCGCTCTCGTCGGCGTGGTAGCGGAAGCCGGCTTCTCCGTCGCCCTCGATCGGCGCCATCAGCGCGTCGCGCAGGAAGGCCAGGTCGCGGTAGACGGTGGCACGGGAACAACCGAGCTTGTCCTGCAGGGTCGCCACCGTCACCGGATAGCGCGCGGACTTGAGCAGACGATGCAGGGCGGTGATGCGTTCGTATCGGTCCATACCCCCGATTATGTCCGAGTCGCGGGTCTTGTGTGGGACGTTTGGGCTATCGTGGTCGCCCCCACCCCCATGGAACGCCCGATGCGCCGGTTGCCTGCCCTGTCCCTGCTGGCCTGCCTGCTGCTGGCCGCCTGCGATCGCGCACCAGCGCCGGCCAGCACCGAAGCCCCGGTACCGGCCGCCGATCCGGCGCAGGCCGTGCTGGGCGCCAGCCAGCGCTTCGCCGCGCTGCGCAGCTTCCACGCCGAGCTGGAGGTGCTGGGCGCCCCCCAGCCGGTGCGCAGCGCCATGGACTTCGTCGCCCCCGACCGTTTCCGCGTGCAGACCCCGGCCGGACCGCAGACGATCATCGGTGACACGCTGTTCCTGCAGGCCGAAGGCGCGATCCGCCAGGTGCCGGCCCCGCCGGGCCTGCTCGAACAGTGGCGCAACCCGTTGCCGGCCGATGCCCTGCCCGCCAACCTGCAGGCCGAGGACCTGGGCAACCAGACCCTGGACGGGGTCGAGACCCGCCACTACCGGCTGCGTGGCAGCCAGCCCAGTGAGCGCCTGGAGTACTGGATCGATGCCCAGGGCCTGCCGCGGCAGCTGGTGCGCAGCGGCAGCAGCAATGGCCGCAGCTTCCAGCTGCGCCTGCGCTACTCGCGCTTCAACGATCCGGCATTGCGCGTCGATCTGCCCTGAATAGGCGATCGCGGCAACGTTCGCTGAAGCGCGCATTGGATCGATTCGGACCGCCATCACGCTTCCAGTATCATCACCGGCTGTTAACCGCTTCGGAGAAGCCTCGATGTCCCTGCGCGTGTCCCTGCTGATTCCCCTGCTGCTGTGCGCGCCGCTCGCGTATGCACAGGATGCCTCCGAACTGGCGGCGATGTCCTCGCCGTGGAGCGGCAGCGGCGGCGAGCTCGGCTTCGCATCGGCACGCGGCAACAGCAGCACCGAAAGCTTCAATGGCCGCCTGCGCCTGCGCTACACCGATGGCGACTGGGTGCACAGCATGGACCTGTTCGGCCTGCGCTCGAGCTCGAAGGTGACCGAGACCGCCGACGACGGCACCACCACCCGTCGCAACAACACCACCGCCAACCGCTACACCGGCAGCGCCGGCAGCGCGCTGCAGCTGGGCGAGCACCGCCAGCTGACCGCGACGGTGCGTACCGAGCGCGACGACTTCGCCACCTACGACCGCCAGAGTTCGTTCGGCCTGGGCTACGGCACCCGCCTGTGGAACACCGAGCGCTTCTCCTTCGACGCGCAGATCGGCCCCGGTGTGCGCCGCACCCACAGCACCGAGGACGACCGCACCCGTACCGGCATGATCGGTCGCGGCCTGTTCGACCTGAAGTACTCGCTGACCGACAACACCGACCTGGTCAACACCCTGCTGGTCGAATCCGGTTCGTACAACACCTTCGGCCAGAATGACTTCGGTGTCTCGGTGAGCATGAACGAGCACCTGGCGCTGAAGGCCGGCTGGCAGGCGCGTTACAACAGTGACGTGGCCGAGGACAAGCGCAAGACCGACACGCTGACCACGATGAACGTGGTCTACAAGTTCAAATAAGCAACGGGCGCCAAAGGCGCCCGTTCTTCTTTCGGTAGTGCCGGCCGCTGGCCGGCAACTGCATCCAACTGGGGGCACCAGGTTGCCGGCCAGCGGCCGGCACTACCTGCGGTGGCTCAGACGTTCAACAGCTCGCCGGCACCGGCGTCCAGCAGCATCGTCGCCACGCGCTGGCCCAGCGCATCCGGGTCGCTGGCCGGCCCCACCGCTTCGGCGCGTACCGCGCGGCCGTCACTGGCGCTGCCGACCAGGCCCTGCAGGTGCAGGTCATTGCCCTGCCACTGCGCGATGGCCGCCACCGGCACGTGGCAGCTACCATGCAGCGCACGGTTCATCGCCCGCTCGGCCTCCACACAGGCGCGGGTGGAAGCGTCGTCAAGTCCCGCGAACAGGGCCATCAGGCGTGCGTTGCCGCCATCGCACTCCACCGCCACCGCGCCCTGTGCCGGCGCCGGCAGCCACTGCGGCGGCTGCAGGCGCGCGACGATGCGCTGGCCCAGGCCCAGCCGCTCCAGCCCGGCCACCGCCAGCACGATGGCGTCGTAGCCACCATTGTCGAGCTTGGCCAGGCGGGTGTTGACGTTGCCGCGCAGGTCCAGCAGTTCCAGGTCCGGGCGCAGCGCGCGCAACTGGGCCTGGCGGCGCAGCGACGAGGTGCCGACACGCGCACCGATCGGCAGCGCCTCCAGCGAGGCGTACAGGTTGGAGACGAAGCCATCAGCAGGGTCGTGCCGGGTCAGCATCGCCGGCAACGCAAACGGCGCGTCCAGCTCCATCGGTACGTCCTTCAGCGAATGCACGGCACAGTCGGCCTCACCGCGCAGCATGGCCAGCTCCAGTTCCTTCAGGAACAGGCCCTTGCCACCGATGGCGGCCAGCGAGCGGTCCAGCACCTCGTCGCCGCGGGTGCTCATCGGCACCAGTTCCACGTGCAGGCCGGGGTGGGCCTGGCGCAGGCGGTCGGCGACGTGTTCGCTCTGCCAGAGGGCGAGCGGGCTCTTGCGGGTGGCGATGCGGACGGTTTCCATCCGGGCATTATCGCGCCTTCGGCGCGGATACGGCCAACGGCGGAGCCCCTCGTGGCTGGCGG